>CAMYLH010000255.1 GCA_947259065.1 uncultured Desulfobacterales bacterium | reverse complement strand
ACCGGCCCTTATCGGATATATTTCTACAGTCACGAACCCAACGAGCCGCCCCATGTTCACATTGACCGCGACAATGATTCATGTAAATTCTGGCTCGATCCGGTTGCCCTGGCCCGTAATCTGGGCTTTAGTGCCAAAGAACTTCGTGATATAGAAAAGATCATTATAGAAAACCAGCAGCATCTTTTGGAGGCTTGGTATGAATACCCTGGACATTAAACCCGGTGAACGTGTTAAAGATGTGCATTTTACCGAAGATAATTTAAGTGTGGATTTGATAGACGGACGCACGATTACCGTACCCTTGGCATGGTATCCCCGGCTGCTTCACGCTACAGCGCAACAACGTAAGAACTGGCAAGTATGCGGCGGTGGATACGGCATCCACTGGCCGGATATCGATGAAGACTTAAGCACCGAAGGCTTGCTGCGAGGCGCCCCCGCACCTCGGGGAACAATGTCACATGTGGCATAAGGGAAGGCTTTTGAAGTTTAAAGGCAGTCAGAGTTAAATCTCCAACTGCCTTCGCTTTCATCAATATTTAATTTTTAAGATGCGACCCTTATCTTTTCTTGCAGTGACATATAATCACTGACCAACCCGACATAATTGCTTACTCAGCTCCATGCCCATCTGCCTTAAATCTTTAAGTTTGGTTTTTCGATCCCGTTGATCCCCAAATTGTGCATTCCCGGCGTTGGCAACTTCTCCGATAATACGCTCAACAGATATATCATGCTGTAATTTTTTTAGTGACGGTATCTCACGCTGAGCTGCGCGTGGCAGCTTCTGCTTTACCCAGTCGACAAAGTCTTGAGCCCCAAGAATTGATTGATTATCCACTTCTTCAAATGGGTTTTCAATTTCACCTTCAATTGCATGATACACATATTCACGACATTGACGTCGGCCTTTTGCCGTGTCTCCACCAAAGTAGGTGCTCAACAACCAACCGTAATCGAAATTCTTGTTCTCTCTTTAATGGATTTTATGCGAAAATTTACCATTGGAATTGGCGGTGGCCCCAATATTATTTGCAGATTTCATTTTTTGATCTTATTCTTATTGGGAAAACCAAATTTTGATAAACAGGTGTAAAATGAGATTACGAAAACCCATGCTCGATATAGAGGATATAACCCGTCAGGTTCTTCATAATTGTGATATCTCCGATGCATTTCACGCGGGTATGTTTTCAATCTGCGGTTTGGCATTGCGCTTGCGAGACCTTTACAAATGGGAAAAGGGACTGCCGGCCTGGGAAGAAAGTGACTCCGCCGAGGTCCTGGAATGGATTGAAGCCAAAGAAAACCAATGGGAAGACTATACGGAAAATGGGTTTGAGGAATTAATCATTGACGGAAAAAGATTTGATCCTTTTGATACTGTCGGCATTAATACGGTCCTGGAACCGCACCAACTTTTTTACGGCGCCGGTTATGCCCGCAGCCTCAAGCCCACTTTTTTTCTGGCCGACATTGCAGAAAAAACAAGTTTGGGCGGAAACATGATCTATACGCTTGGCCGCGAAATGGCACGCGACCTTCTGACCATACCGGCACTTACCCAGGATGACTGTGTTGTTTTGCGCCAGGAATCCGCCAGGTATTTTGTTTGGGACAGCATTGTTTACATCAAAAAATCAGCCCGGCCGGCTCTCAAATTTGCACTGGATAGCTGTGGATTGAAAAACCAGGAGCCTAAAGCTTTACAGCCCCATTTGACGACAATTCTGGCAGCCTTAAAGGAAAGCTACATATACCATGAAATCGGCGAATTGCATGATACTGACTTTGATCGAAAGATCTGGCGCGAAGTCATCGCCGCATTCCCGCATTCACCGGTAGAATACCTGGCACGCGCCGTGAAAGACCTGCTGGCCGACACGAATCAATTCGGAACCCTTCAGCACATAATAAGGGAACGTAAGACAGCCTCGCTGGCGTTCTATGCTGCCTTTTTGGACGGATTGGCCAAGGAGTTTTTCCCGGGACTCCTGACTTCATTTCAGGAATTCACCCAAACAAGTGATTGGAGTGTCATCGATCAGGCAGTTTCCAGCGGTTACAAGACTGCCAAACAACATGCTGAGTTGATTTCCGATCTCTACCAGGAGGGAATTCGAAAAGATGATAAGAAATGGGCCGAAACTGAGATCCAAAAACGTTTGCTTGGAAAATAATATGTTACCGTAATTATGAATAGGAGCACTTGGGTTTCGCCAAAAAGTCTGTACTGTTAGTCGAAAAATTATCGCTTTACTGATAAAAATTTTTATTCTGCCCTACCTCCAGACCTCGTTGAATAGTTTACTGGTTGAATGGTTGATTAGATATATTATAGTCATAATTTCAGAATGTTACGATTATCGCTTAAAGATTTTGGGGACACGGATTTGCACAGATAACCACAGATTTATACAAACCGCCTGGCGGCAGAACCATGTCCAGACATATGTAGCTGCCTGCTTGCTAGGTGTCCTTTCTCGCCGAAGGCGAAACAAACTTTCTTTTTAATCCGTGTTAATCCGTGGTCATCTGTGTCCTAATTGTCCTTTATCTTTTGAAACATGAAATGTCCAATTAGTTTGCAAATATGGGATAAATCCATTTTTACAACTACTTAACCAATCAACCTATCAACGATATCTGATTTCGTTGTTTAATTTATGGATGATCATCCAGGACCTGCCTTATTATTCTTAACAGATCCTCGAGCTGATAAGGTTTTTCAACAAATACAGAAGTGCCGGTTTTATGGACGTTTTTAAAATTTGCGGCTGATGTATGACCGCTGGTAACAATCGTTTTTAGTTCCGGCTTGACTTCGAGCAGCCGTTCCAGGCACTTGCGCCCACCCATTCCGGGCATATTTAAGGCAAGTATGACCAGATCGATGCTTTCTTGTTCTGCCAGATAGATTTCAATGGCTTTTTCTGAATTTGTGGCAGTTTTAACTGCGTATCCAAAATTCTCCAGCATTCTTTTTAAGGCATCCAAGATCGATTCATCGTCTTCAATCAAAAAAATGGTCTCATTTCCCGTAGGTATTTTTTCTTTTTTGGTGGATATTTCATCTTTCAGCACATTTTCAGACTTCGCGACCGGAAAATAAATGTTGAAACGGGTACCGGCTCCCGGCTCACTATCGCACTCGATGTGACCATGATGGTTTTTTACAATCCCGTAAACCATCGATAACCCAAGGCCGGTACCTTGTCCCGGTGCTTTCGTCGTGAAAAAAGGCTCAAACATACGATGTTGAACTTCTTTTTCAATGCCGGGTCCGGTATCGGCAATACTCAACAGTACATATTCCCCCCGGTATGTTCCCCAATGGGTTGTACGAGCATCTTTATCCAACACAAAATTTTTGGTTTTTATGGTTATTTTTCCTTCGTCAGGCATGGCGTGGCTGGCATTCAGCGCAAGATTTAAAAGGATCTGTTCAATCTGTCCTGAATCCGCATGAATAATTTTCAGGTCTTTGCCCAAATCGATCTCGATTTTTATCATTTTAGGGATGGTTCTTTCCAGGAGGGTTTGTACCTGCAGGATTTGGTCATTGAGATCTGTCGGTTTTAATTTGCTTTCAATTTTCCGGCTCACCGTTAGCAGCTGTTTAGTGAGATTGTTTGCATTTTTTATACTATTTGATATTTTACTCAGGTAATTTGAATCTTGAGAATCTCTTGCTTTTTCAAACTTCATCAATTGAACATAACTGGAAATGGCCTGAAGACTGTTGTTGAAATCATGCGCAATTCCTCCGGCCAGAGTTCCGATTGCCTCCATTTTTTGCGCTTGAATGAGCTGCACCTGAAGCATTTCTTTTTCTTCTTCAGCCCGTTTTCGATCAGCGATTTCATTGATTAATTCCTCGTTCCTTTTTCTCAATTCGGTAGTTCTCATATTGACCTGCATTTTTAGTACCACAATTCCTGCAGTAAAAACCGTTAATATACCACAGGTCAATATCAGGAGCCAAACTAGCCATGCCGGAAATTTATACGGAGAAATGCCTTCTATCCATTTAATCAAAGACGTATAGTAGATCGACTGGTCATCCATTTTTAACTGAATAAGATGCTGGTCGATTTTTTTGATAAGGTCCTGGTTTTTATTCTTGGGCACTGCAAAATAAAGGTTTCGGGGACAGCAAATGATGGTGCTTCTAGCCACATTATATTCATCTTCGTGCTGCAGCCCGTATAGCCGGCTGATGATGCCGGCATCCACCTTTTCCTGCGCAATCAATTCAAAAACATCCGAAAATTGATCGACTTCTTCAAATGTAGCGTGGATCCCTAAACTTTCGATGTTGCGACTGAAGTCTTCGTAAGAGATGTCTCCTTTCATCGCAGCGATTTTTTTGCCTTTGAGATTCAGAATGGATTGAATCTTCGAATCCTTTTGCATGTAGACGATCGCCCAATTTGAGAAAATACTCTCTTTGTTAAAGTCAAATAATTCAGATCTTCCTTCGGATTCAGCGATATCCAAAAGGAGATCGATTTCTGCTTTCTCCAATTTCTCGAGGTTTTTTTCCCAAGTAGACGCGACATAATCCAGTTGCCAACCCTCTTTCGATGCGATGTG
>CAMYLH010000254.1 GCA_947259065.1 uncultured Desulfobacterales bacterium | reverse complement strand
CGACGTAGCCAGCTACGTCTCCGCACAACCGCTTGATTTCCTTGACCTTGGACAAAAATCCTCATTTCTGGATTGGAAACACTATTTAGTGCCCAAATCGAGTTTAACCGATTTATGGATGGGCACTATTTAACAGCATTCACATAACGATAGATTGAGGCTAGCACTTAATTCAAATAACCAATAATGAATAACGAATCACCAAGGTATTAACAAATAACAACTAACAAATAACTTATAACGTTACGGTGCCTCTATCATGTTGGAGAAAGAAAAACTCCGTAAGGCGGATATTTATTCCGGAGCCATTATGTGTCTGTTCGGACTGTGGATAATCCTGCAGGCTCTAAAAATGCCCATGAAAGACAGTTGGGGCGGCGTTCAAAACGTTTGGTACGTTTCGCCGGCAATTTTTCCACTGTTTGTCGGCTGCATGATTATGCTGCTGGGGGGGCTGCTGTGCCGAATCGCACTGAAGAGGGTCGGTTTTAAGGCATTTGCGGAAACGGTTCGCTGGCTGTCGAGCAAAGCGCTTTTGCAATTTTTAAATTCCGTACCGAATTTGCGGTTTTACTCAATTGTTATTTTATTTTTATCGTTTGTTTTTCTGAACATACCGCGCATTGATTTCTTTTTGAGTGCTGTCCTTTTCCTGGCAGTGTTCATCTCCTCTTTTTACTTCGGCGATGCCAAGCTGCTTAAAAAGTTTTTTTTATTTTACCTGGCGGGCGTCATTGGTTTCATCATTTATTTTTCACTCGGGTTGAATGAAGCCTTGAGCCGGGTTGTGCCTTTTCCGGCTGATATTCTGACGCTTTGTTTCATTGTCGCATACTGTGGGTACGCATGGATGCTGATTCGCAATAATAGCGCCTTGCGCAAAAAATATCGGATAGCAATGATCATCGCCATCACTTCGCCATTGGTCGTTGGCATGATCTTTAAATACTTTCTACTGGTGCCCATGCCGGCTGAAGGCCTTATCGTGGCCATTATGGATTACTTGTGGTACCTCGAGTTTCTCTAACCTAAATTGAACGCTGAACCGCTTAACCCGGGTCTCATGCAACTTTTTTGAAGGGAAAATCATTCAATGGTAATCATTGAACGCATCGGGTTCTACTTCCAGACGGTGCTGCATCTGGCTTCAGACCCGGTTCACCTTGCTATTCTTTTTGGCTCCGTTATCTTGGGAATTATTTTCGGGGCAATGCCGGGGCTAACATCCACCCTGGGCGTCGCGCTGTTAACCGCGATGACATACGGCATGGACACTGCCACTGCCATGATTTGCCTGCTGGCCATTTACGTGGGCGGGACCTACGGCGGGTCATACGCATCCATTCTGATCAACATTCCCGGTACGGCGGCATCGGCAGCCACCGCGTTGGATGGATATCCGTTAGCCTGCAAAGGAGAAGGCGGCCGGGCCATTGGCCTGACGACGACAGCTTCGGCAATCGGTACGATTATCAGCATGCTGTTTCTGGTCAGCATTTCTCCGTTGATATCTTTTTTCGCGCTTCAATTTACTTCTTTTGAATTTTTTCTCCTGGCTTTTTTTGGGATTATCATCAGTGGTACGCTGACCAGCCCGGACCTGGTCATCAAGGGCTGGATCGCCGGCTTTTTAGGATTGTTTCTGGCGTGTGTCGGTCGCGATATGCTACAGTTTTATCCGCGATTCACGTTCGGGATCCCCGAACTGGACGGCGGCGTAGAAGTGGTACCCGTGTTAATCGGCGCTTTCGGCATCCCCCAGATCATTCAGGTTCTTAAGGATCAATTTCAGATCGGTGAAACCCAGAAGTTTCAGCGCATCCTGCCGGAGTTCGGCACGATCGTCAGAAACATCCCCCGGATCATCCGCTCGGCCCTGATCGGGGTGGGGATTGGTTCGGTACCGGGCATCGGGGAAGACATTGCGGCCTGGGTATCTTACGGCGCTGCCAGAAACACGTCCAAACATCCCGAGCGCTTCGGCAAAGGGGAAATCACCGCCGTTCTTTCCACCGAAGTGGCCAACAACGCCTGTGTGGGCGGTGCCATGATCCCGCTGCTCAATCTTGGAATCCCGGGCAGCCCCCCGGCAGCCATGTTGCTTGGCGCCCTCATGCTGCACGGTGTCACGCCGGGACCCATGATCACATTTGAACACCCCAATTTTATCATTGAGGTAGCGGCTATTTTGCTGCTGGCCTCGATGGCGATGTGGGTGGTGGGCATGCTGCTGGCCAAACAGGTCGTCAAGGTGCTGCGTATCCCGACCCAGATCTTCATGCCGATCATCGGCGTATTGTGCATCATCGGTTCCTATGCCCTGGGGATGAATATCTTCAACCTTTACCTGATGCTGCCCGTGGGAATTATCAGCTATTTTTTAATTGAGATGGGCTATCCCATCGCCCCCCTGGTGATCGGTGTTATTCTTGGCCCCATGGCCGATGAAAATTTGAGAAGGGCTCTGATGGTTTCCCAGGGGAGCTTCATGCCGGTTTTCACCCGCCCGGTCGCATTGCTGCTTTTTCTGGTGATCGTCTGGACGGTGCTCAGTCAGTTTCCGTTATTTAAAAGTTTTAAGGACAGGTTGTTGGCTAAAATCTGGCCGCGCAGATTCCGCAAATCCAATAAGGAATCCTCATTCTCTGATAACGAATAACCAATAATCAGTATCGGCAAACTGAGCTTTATTTGCTCATTTGGGGTACTAAATTCAATTTTGGGATGACGGATTAGTCCCGCCAGTCAGGAGGAAGTTATGTTGAATATGGCCATTATTACCGGCTTTTTATCTAAAACCAAAGACCGTTTTCACGAATACAACAAGCCGTTGGATCTGGATCAAAAGTTCGAGCTGATGACTGAAATTGAGGGTTACGACGGTGTCGAGATTGTGTATCCCTACGAGGCCAGCGATCCTGAATTAACCAAAGAACTTTTGAAAAAGCACGGCCTGAATATTGCCGCGATCAATGTTAATGTGAAAGCCGAACCGGAATTTCGAAACGGCGGATTAACCTCTCACAATACAGAAATTCGCGCAAAAGCAATGCGATTCATCACCGAAGCCAAAGACTTTGCCGCCGCCGTCGGCGCCGACAAGGTCACCTGCTGTCCGCTGGGTGACGGCTACGAGTTTTCCTTTCAGTATGATTATGCCCGCACCTGGAAATACCTGGTGGATACATTCGGAGAAGCCGGCGCTCACCGGCCGGAGATCCCGCTCTTTGTCGAGTACAAACCCAGTGAAACCAGGGGGCGCTGTTTTGTTGACACCGCAGCTAAAGCCCTATGCCTGCTCAACGATATCCAAAACAAAGACATGGGCATCACCCTTGACTTCGGGCACTCCATGTACGGCAATGAAAATCCGGCCGAAGCCTATGTGCTGCTGGCCGAAAGTCAGTACAAGGCCTATATCCACGTCAACGACAACGACGGCAAATGGGATTGGGACTACTTCTGCGGCACCAAGCATTTCCTGGAATATATCGAATTTCTTTACTATTTAAAAAAATACGACTACCAGGATTACATTACGTCGGATACCTCACCGACCCGCTGGGATATCATCGGCACCTTTGAAGCCAACAGCAGAATTACCAACAAGATCTGGAGGCTTTTGGAGCAGATCGACACCGCGCAATTTGAGCGCCTGATTTGCGACAACGATTACTTGAAAACCTGGCAATTTATTGAAAACAATCTTTTTTCTCTTAAGTAAATATAGTCATGAAACATCCGATTCTAATCAGCACGGCCGCCTATGATGGCTATGATCTGGCGACCGCCTTCAGAGAAATCGCTTGGGCCGGTGTCGATCTGGTTGAAGTTGCGTTTATCGAAGGCTACACGGATTCCTTTACCGAAGATTATTTTAACGACGACAATGCCGCCAAAATAGCGACCCTGCTGGTCGAGCACAATTTAAAGTGCCTGTCGTTCTCATCGCATGTGGATCTGTCCCGGCAAGGGATTGTTGAGGTATTTAAACATCGCATGGCATTCGCCAAACAGCTGGGCTCGAAATACATCGTGTCGAACGCCGCCCCGCAAAAGAGCAAAAGCCAATTCATGCAAAATATTAAGGAATTGGGTCAAACAGCCGCTGATCTGAAAATGGTTATCGGTCTTGAAAATCCGGGAGACGGCAAGGCCAATGTGATGGACTCCGGTGAGCCGGCAGCAAATCTGATTGAAGAAATCGGTCAGGAAACTGTAAAAATCAATTACGACTTTGGCAATCTGTTATCCCATTGTTTTGGGAAAATACAACCGCAGGAAGATTACCATTTTGTGCGCAATTGCGCGGTGCATTATCATATAAAAGATGTTGTTTCCGATGACTCCGGATGGTATTTTACCGAAATCGGCAAAGGCGCGATCGATTATCAAAAGATATTAAAAGAACTGGCTGCCCTGCCGGAGCCGGCTCACCGCGCAGGGCGTCGCGACCCGTTGATCTGGCAGAGATTCGGCGGGTAATGACAGGTTCCCTTAATTTTGTGAAACAGGTGTTATTCGGTTAAACCAGTTTTGCCCGTGGGCCCGTTGGAACGTTGTCCGGTTTTAGGAAAAACTGAATTCATCCCAAACGGGCTCACCGGCTAACCGGTTAACCGGCGAACCCATTATCTATTGAGAGCACCAAGTAAATACCCCGGGTTTTTTTAGCCATTATAATATAGGAGAAGAACAAATGAAAAAAATTGCCATCGGTTGCGACCCCAACGCGGCAGGTCTTAAGGCTGCCATTATCAAACATCTGGCCGAACTGGGATATGAATGTGAAGATTACGGCAGTGATGATCCAATTTACGCGAATGTCGCCATAGATGTGGCCGAAGCCGTGGCATCCGGCAAACATGATCGCGGTGTATTGATGTGCGGCACCGGGATCGGCATGTGTATAACGGCCAACAAGGTGCCCGGCGCATATGCGGCGCTTTGTGCGGATGCCTATTCGACCGAACGATCGATCAAAAGCAACAATGCCAATATCATGACCCTGGGTGAGCAGGTGACCGGCGTGGAACTGGCCAAGTGCCTGGTGGGCATCTGGGTGAAGGCCGCGTATGAACCCGGCGGGCGCTCGGAACCCAAAATTCAGCGGATCTATGATTATGCCGAAGCGCATGACAAATAAAAAGGGTTGGACCGTTGACCCGTTGAGTCCGTTGAGCCCGTTAAATAAGTAATATTTCCCTATTGAAACCGGCAAACCGGCTATCTGGTTAACCGGCAAACCGACAAACGGGTAAACCGCAAACCGGCTGACCGGCAAACCTAGTATTTCCAAACGGAGGGTTACCATGAAAAAATTCATCAA
>CAMYLH010000253.1 GCA_947259065.1 uncultured Desulfobacterales bacterium | reverse complement strand
ATTATTTATATTATTAGATAAGCCCGGCATGCGTTGACCCCAATTTTGCAACAAGGGTTTAGCACTGCATACCGGCAATGCTCTTATTGGCACAAACGTTAATCGTGCCCGAATTTGACAACTCTACTGAGGATATTTATCGACTCAGCATCGACAAATCATTTTCGATGCATATATTCCTCTTCCTGAACCGCCGGGATCACTGGCTCTGTTTCCTGTCTACTGCCGGGATCCGGGTCGGCATGCCCTTGGCCAATGTAAAAAGTCAGCCTCCATGGCACAAAAAAGGAATATTATAACCTTTACGGGCTAGCGCTTTGGTGGAACAATGATAACTTGATATACTTTTATTATTCAATAATCGGAATCTACACGAGGAATCGCTGTGAGTAAACCTTTAGTTGTCGTCGAATCTCCCACAAAAGTAAGAACGATTAAAAAGTATCTCGGGTCCGACTATAATGTTGCCGCCACCGTTGGACACATCAAAGATCTTCCCAATAAAGAGATGGGCATTGACGTCGAAGACGGTTTCAAACCCAAATACCAATATATTCCGGGCAAGCAAAAAGTTGTAAGGAGTTTGAAACAGGCTGCCGGAGACTCCCGTGACGTTTATCTAGCCCCCGACCCTGATCGTGAGGGCGAAGCCATTGCCTGGCATACCGCCGATGTATTGAAAAAGAAAGGGCGCAATTTTCATCGGGTTCTTTTTCACGAATTAACCAAAGATTCCGTCCGCAAAGCCATGACGTCCCCGGAGGTCCTCGATCGCAGCAAGTATGAAGCCCAGCAGGCCCGCAGAATTCTCGACAGGCTGGTCGGCTACCAGGTGTCACCGCTATTATGGCGAAAAGTAAAAGGAGGTTTGAGCGCAGGGCGCGTTCAGTCGGTTGCCGTCCGAATTATTTGTGAAAGAGAGCGCGCCATCCAGGCGTTCGAATCGGAGGAATACTGGTCGATCAGCGCTCATCTAAATAGCGATGTCCCTCCGTCATTTGTCGCTAAACTGGTCAAAAAAGACCATGAAAAAATTAAAATTCCCCATGAAAAAGCAGCCGATCAGATTTTAAAGGAACTCAATGGGGAGAAGTTTATCGTCGAGAATATCCAAAAAAGGACGACCAAAAAAAATCCACTGCCGCCTTTCATCACCAGCAAGCTGCAACAGGAAGCTATCAGAAAACTTAGATTCAGTGCCCGCAAAACCATGATGGTTGCCCAACAGCTTTACGAAGGCATCGATTTGGGCCCTGGTGAGCCGGAAGGGTTGATCACCTATATGCGCACCGACTCTACCAGAATTTCAGCGGAAGCTACTGCAGAAGCACAACAATTAATCCTGGACCGTTTCGGAAAAGATTATGCCTTGGAAAAGCCACGGTTTTTTAAAAACAAGAAAAAAGTGCAGGATGCCCATGAGGCCATCCGCCCGACTTCGGTTTTTAATGTACCGGAAAAAATAAGGCCCTATCTTTCAGCGGATCAACTGGCCTTGTACCAGCTCATTTGGCAACGATTTATCGCCTCCCAGATGACTCAGGCCCTGGTCAACCAAATTTCCGTGTCTATTCGGGCCGGAAGCTATCTATTCACGTCCAGTGGCTCATCGATAAAATTCCCCGGATTTATGGCGCTTTACATGTCGGTGGATGATGAAATCGCCAATGCGTCCGAACAGAAAAAACCAAAGTTGCCGGACCTGGCCAAAGGAACCGTCCTTAACCTCGAAAAGCTGGAACCCAAACAACATTTTACCATACCGCCGCCACGATTTTCGGAAGCATCCCTGGTAAAAGAACTTGAGGATAACGGCATCGGCCGCCCCAGTACTTATGCAAACATCTTATCGACCATTCGAGGCAAGGGGTATGTAGATCTGGTCAAAGGATATTTCAAGCCGAATGAAATCGGCTTCATCGTCAATGACCTTCTGGTACAAAATTTCCCGGACATATTTGATGTCGAATTTACCGCCAAAATGGAAGAAAATTTGGATCAAGTTGAATCAAAAAAACTTGATTTCCTGCAGGTCCTGACACAGTTTTACAAGCCATTTAGCAAAGACCTGGAAACTGCCTCCGAGGAAATGCTAAGCGTTAAGGGCGTCGGCATACCCACCGATCTGAAGTGCCCTCAATGCGGTAAACCGGTTCGCATTAAAGTCGGAAAGAACGGACATTTCCTTGCCTGTACCGGATATCCGGATTGCACATACTCCAATGACTACATCCGCAATGAAAAAGGCCTTATTCAACCCGAGGAACTAGCCGAAGTTGAAGCCACCGATAAGGTGTGTGACAAATGCAGTAAACCGATGGTTATTAAAAGAGGCCGCTATGGCGGTTTTCTCGCCTGCAGCGGTTATCCCGAATGCAAAAACACCCAATCTATGAATTCGAACGGCAGCGGTAAAACGATCGGTATCGGCTGCCCACAAAAGGACTGTGCCGGAGATATTGTCGAGCGCACATCTAGGCGAGGAAAAAAATTTTACGGCTGCAGTCGTTTTCCAGAATGCACCTTCGCCACCTGGGATAAACCCCTCGATCGACAATGCCCGGTGTGCGGCGCCAAATTTTTGGTTGAGAAAATCACCAAAAAACAAGGAACCTTTGTTAGCTGCCTGGAAGAGGGATGTGGATTTAAAGAAAAAGCTTGACAACCTATTTTCAAGTTGTTACTTCTTCATGCTAATTCAAGCTCATGTTAAGATTATGATTAAAATATTTGCTGTTAGAAACCTTATTAGCCTTATTATCGTCCTCGTCGAGGGTGTAATTATCCTCGGCGAGACAAAGGGTTGATAACGGCATAATTCACCGATCAGAAAAAAAGAAAATCCGTTATCAGCCCAAAAAGCCGATAACGGATTTTTTTTTGAAAGGACAACCATGATGAAACTCACCGGCGCACAAATATTGATGGAAGTACTGAAGGAAGAAAAAGTTGATACGATTTTCGGATATCCCGGCGGAGCTGTCATTGATATTTATGATGCGCTGGCAAAAACAGATATCCGCCATGTGCTGGTCCGTCATGAACAGGGGGCCGTGCATGCCGCCGACGGATATGCCCGGGCTGCCGGTCGTGTGGGGGTCTGTCTGGTGACATCGGGTCCCGGAGTGACCAACACCGTAACCGGTATCGCATCGGCCTATATGGACTCCATTCCCGTCGTCATTCTCAGTGGACAGGTCCCTACCGGGCTCATCGGAAATGATGCCTTTCAGGAAGTCGATATCGTCGGCATCACCCGTCCCTGCACTAAACACAACTACCTAGTAATGTCGATTGAAGCGCTGGCCGCAACCGTCAAAGAGGCGTTTTATCTGGCCCGCTCCGGTCGCCCTGGTCCCATTCTGGTGGATATACCCAAAGATATTACCAAAGAATTCCTAGATTATGTGCCCGTTGATGAAGTTAAGCTCAAGTCCTACAACCCCACTTACAACCCGAACATGAAACAACTAAATAAAATCGTAACCCTCATCGAGCGTAGTGAAAGACCGCTCATCTTTGCCGGCGGCGGGGTGATTCTTTCAAAGGGATCTGTGGAGTTAAACGAATTGGCGCGTAAGACCCAAATTCCGGTGACTACCTCCCTGATGGGACTGGGTGCATTTAAGGAATCCGACCCCTTGTCACTGGGAATGATCGGGATGCACGGGACCTACAGAGCCAATATGTGTACGGCCGAATGCGATCTGATTTTGGCTGTCGGTGTTCGTTTTGATGATCGCGTCACCGGGAAAACAGATGCATTTGCCGCCCAGTCCCAGATTGTTCACATTGATATTGATCCCACCACGATCCGCAAAAACATTCCGGTAACTATCCCTGTCGTAGGGGATTGCAGAATCAGCCTGCAACATCTCAACCGGTTGATCGATCAGGTTAATCTGGGCGACCTGACGGCGAAACGAAAAAAATGGTTTGATCGAATCGGAGAATGGAAAAGCACCAACTCTCTGGCCTACCGACAAACCGATACGATTAAGCCCCAATATGTGGTCGAAAAACTCTACGAACTGACCAAGGGTGAGGCCATCATCACCACCGAGGTCGGCCAGAATCAGATGTGGGCCGCCCAGTATTATCAATATGACCAACCCAATCATTTTATAACCTCAGGCGGTCTGGGTGCCATGGGGTTCGGGCTGCCTGCCGCTATCGGTGCCCAGGTTGCCTGCCCGCATAAAATTGTGGTGGATATCGCCGGTGACTCCAGCATCCAAATGAATATCCAGGAAATGGCCACCGCCGTGCAGAGCGGTCTACCGGTGAAAATTGTGATCTTAAACAACGGGTATATGGGCATGGTCAGACAATGGCAGGAATTATTTTACGATAAGCGATATATCAGTACCTGCATGGATTGCGCCCCTGATTTTGTAAAACTTGCCGAAGCATACGGGGCGGTGGGCTTGAGAGCCACAAAACCCGAAGAGGTCGAATCTGTGCTGTCTGAAGGACTGGCCGTTTCCAAACCGGTGATCATGGATTTTATAGTTGAAAGGGAAGAAGGGGTTTACCCTATGGTTCCTGCCGGAGCTGCTATCACTGATATGTTGCTGGTGTAGAAAACAGATGACAGAGGTCAGAGGTCAGAAATCAGAGGTCAGAAT
>CAMYLH010000252.1 GCA_947259065.1 uncultured Desulfobacterales bacterium | reverse complement strand
CAAACCGGACAGGATTTTCCATAGCGGCCGTGGACAGCCATGTCTTTTCGAAAGGCAGTCACTTTTTCCGGAAAACTAGTACCGACTTCATCTCGCAACCGCTGCGTCCATTCACCTAGCGTCTCGCGAATGGCATGGTACAGCCTATCGATCTGATCTCCCGCTAATTTCTCGGTGAGCAGTATGGGCGACAGACGGGCACAGTGAAGGATTTCATCGGAGTAGGCGTTGCCAATGCCACTGATTATGCGCGGATCTGTGAGCGCGCGTTTAAGGGTGTGATTCTCGGCAAGAAGTGCGCTACGAAACTCATCAATCGAAGCGGCAAGCACTTCAAGCCCACCGGGATCGAAACTGTCAAGCTCATCGCGACCTTTTACAAAATGCAGTGCTGCCCTCTTTTTGGAGCTTGCTTCCGTGATGAGCAACGATCCACAGGGGAAGTCAAATGCAGCCAATCCTCTTTTGATGGGTACTTTACATAGCCGATCACGCCAGTAAAGGCGGCCCGCGATCGTAAGATGCAGCACCAGAAAACGATCCCCATCAAAAACAAATACGATCTGTTTGCCGATCCGCTTAAATCCATGTACGACGGCACCGTGAATCGATTTGATGGGCGGTTCTGCGGTGCGAAGGAAAAAAGGACTCGCAAAACGAATTTGCTCAAGGGGTTGTCCGACAACAAAAGCTTCAAGACGCTCGATGTAGATAGTAATATCGGGATACTCAGGCATGTATTACTGAACCTTGACCACTTTCTACCTTATTTTACAGAAGACTTATAGAGGATTTCGGTATCAATTCCAAAGCAAATCTTCAATGATGATTACCCGGCTAATTCAAAATCCTTTTAATTTCATCATACGCCGATTATATATATGTAAGCAAAATCTATAACCAATTAGAATCCTTTGAGCTTGTGTATAAATAGCCGATTTATACAATTCTTCGGATTTTTGTATGGCGTTAGCTAATCTCAAACCGCTCCATTCTTATCCTTCCAATAGTTGACCTTCAATGTCAACCCTTCCACATTTTGAATAACCACTCTATCACCAGGTAATAAAGGCACTTTACTGACAGCCTGCCATAGTTCCCCGTTCACGAAAACTTTTCCTTCATTCTTCTTCCACTGTTTGACCTCACCAACCTTACCCAACATGCCTGACACCCCACAAACAGATTTTCTCTTCCTCCCCATGATAAACCAGAACAAAGGAAAGACCACGTGCTCAATCAACTCAAAGAGGACAACTCCTATAACCAGAGTCAATATTATGGTTTTTATCATCCTTTGATTCCGTGTTTACATAATGGTTCAAGCATTAAGCTTTCCAATCCAATCGCCTACCCAATGTGTAATTCCAATCACTACGATGGCGATCATGAGGTGTTCCCCAACAATTTTCCAAGCTGGTTCACTCTGGGATTTTGCGATAAAGTAGCTCAGTAGCGAAAGAATTGACAACCCCCATATCAAACTAATAACAATTGCAGTGGATAGAGTGAATAAAACCACCGGCACTACGAAGGTCATCGCAAATAGAAACTTCGCCAAAAAGGTCGAAATCGTGGCTGCCCATATTTCCTTGATTGTATGTTTGTTTTCAGCTTCCTCTGAAACGTGGATACCCAGGGCATCTGAAAAAGCGTCGGCAATAGCGATCGTCAGAATTCCGGCAAGGACCACAATCTTTGAATGTGTTCCTGAGTGCAGACCGACCATCAGACCGAGGGTCGTGATGACTGCTGATGTCAGCCCGAAAGAAATGCCTGTGCGTAAAGAATCTTTCATCTGTTTGTCCTCTCCAATGTTCTCAATGGGTTATGTCGGCGCCGGAAACATGTCCCTGCGCAGCTTAAATCAATTATTAAAGGGCCATCACTTAGGAATCTTAACGTCGTCATCATCATAAATCCCTTTCTCGGCGGTTATGTGACAGGCTGTACAGTTCGCCAACGACCCAACGGACTCGCGTTTAAAGATCGCTGGGTCCAATTCATGGTGCTTTTCACGGATATAAGGGATATCAGAAATACGCATGGGCACCTGGTTTCCCAAACTTCTCATGATTTTTTTCGATCGCTTGGCTGAAGAGTTTTCCGCTCCATTCGTTTTAAGATAATCTGAAATGGTTTTTATCATATCCTTATCTGCCTCAATTTCCTCTCCGAAATGGTCATCGAGTTGATTTAAAACTTTCAGCCATGAAACGGACGGTAACAACTCTGGCTGATATGCGAAATGGCACTCAGCACAAGTTTCTTTATATGTCTGGTTGGTCACTGGTTTCAGATAGTCGTTACGATCATTGTCGTCATTATCAAAATCAATTTTTTCAGATCCGCCTCGATACCGGTGTCTTTTTCTGTAACGATCATCATCGGCAAAAGCATCAAAAATTAAACTGAGTGTCAAAAAAAGCGATATTGCACATATGATATATCTGGCACAATTTTTCATGGTCGACCTCCGTTCAATCAGATAAGCCGCTTACGTCCAGTAATCATTGCTTTGATCAAATTTTCCCGGTGTACGAGACTCGATACCAAGACTCCTAAGATATGAATCGATATCAAAAAGAGGGTAAAATGGGCGATCGTTTCATGAACCTCTTCCCAAAATTCGTCTTTTTGGTTTTTTTCAGTCCTATGATCCTTTTTGCTGCGCCGATCGTGGCTGTTGTGTTTATCATGATCCTCTTTATCATCACTATCGGCAAAAGCATTCGTCATAAACGAGATTTCATGTTTGGCCAAAGGGCCATGTCCTTTTATCCCATAAGCCTTTAGGCCGGTTAGGGTGAGAGCCAACAGACTCAATAGCAAAATTACGATCATCAATCCCCCGGCAGGGTTGTGACCCATGTAATGTTTGGGCCTTCCTATTAATAATCCCTTTAGATAATCCGCTATTTGAGCCGGGGGGTATAAAAAATCAGAAAACTGGGCGTATTTTGTGCCCACAAAGCCATACAAAATACGAAACAACACCAGGAACAGGACGCTGTAACCGAAAATGACGTGTAATTTCATGATATTTTCTGAGCTAATGAAGGCGATTGCATAACATACAAGCAGCGTCCAGTGAAAAACGCGGATGGCAATGTCCCAGACTTTTATAAATTGATTATTATCCATATCAAACGGTACCTCCGGAAGATTCATTTAATATTGAAGTTGATACCAAGCATAACAATGGGCAAGTTAACCTCTGAATCGGGTCCATTTGTCAATAATTGCCCTGGAGACCTTATATACAATTTGAAAACACCCAAACAGCAATTTTAGGATCAACATCACCCATGTTTTGCAGAAGTTAAATAAGGCTTGTAATTTTTCTTTTGTATCACTTTTGTTCACAATTATTGGTTTAATATTTATTCCGCCACCATACGTTTTGTGGTTAGCAACGACGTTTTTAGTACCAGTTCCATTTAAATCCTTTTCATCTCCTAACCTTCTGCAGATACCACCAGTTTTGGAATAATAAATGGTGTAGTTCGTACAAAAATATTTGGTTCTTCGCCAGTCTGGCAGGCAAATCAACTGTTGGATAAACTCTCTTTTCTTAGGGCTGGATAGTTCGGTTTTACCGGGTTCAAGGAACAAAATGCTGCCCTTTATATGACATCTTCCTACTTTTAAGCTGCCCAAGCCGCTGGGAGATTTCCAAAACAATTGGCCCATATTCTTCTCTATGATTTCATACCTGCCTAATTTATGGGAAATATGATCTGTCGTATCTGCCTTAACCGATTTATCTTCTGTTTTAGCAATCTCTCTTTGAGTTGATCCATTTTTTTCGATAATAACTTCGTCTTGCAACTGACTGTCCAATCCATCAAAACGTGGTTTTATTCTGCCGGACTTACATCCATGAATTTTGTAGCTTGCGCAGTAGTATTTGGTTTTTTCCCATTTCGGCAGTTTGTTGAGATGATCAAGAAACTCTCCTTTTAAAAATCCCGGCCCCATGCTATCGCTCGGTTTTATGAACAGAATATCTCCATTTATGAAGCACTTTCCACTTTTCGAAGAACCTAAGCCAATATGGGTCTCCCACCATAAATCACCGTGCTCATCCTCAATGATTTTATACTCACCCAATCTGTAGGCAGTGTATTGCATCATTTGTCTTTTACATCTTCAATAATTGGTACCAAATTCTGAACAGGATAACAGATGGTTCCAAAATAGAGACTCTTCAAACATGATAATGTGCAGGTTTTATCTAAAAATGGATCATAAAAGAAGAGAGAGATTTTGCAGATAAGTCGGTGAAGATTGAACTTTTACGTATTTATTAAGGCGGGAGGAAAAAATCGTTATTAAGTTGATGTTGAACTGGTAATTCGAAAAATTAGATAAAATGAATGGTGTATTAAGTGTTTTTAGTTGTTCCGTCGCGCGGGCAGCGTTTGACGCCTTAAGGGTTTGTACATCCTCAAAATTACAGCTTTTACACTGACTACCTGAACAACGATTATGAAATAGAAAACTTAGGCTTGCCTTTGCTTTACCTTGAAGACCATGCAGACAAGCCTCCCCACAAAAACACGCCTGGGGCAACAGACTGTTTGCAAAGAGACCTATGAGGAGAAATTGAACAAAAAATAACCTGAA
>CAMYLH010000251.1 GCA_947259065.1 uncultured Desulfobacterales bacterium | reverse complement strand
CTTTCGCGAACATTTTTTCTGCCTTATTTCGGACGGCTTTCCGACATTAAAGGGCGCAAGCCGTTTATCGTTCCGGGGTTTTTGGCCTATGCCCTGATCTCGGTGGCCTTTGTCTACTCAAATTCCGTCGATACGCTGATTGTCATCCGTTTTTTTCACGGAATCGCCTCCGCCATGCTGATGCCGGTGATACAGGCCTATATCGGAGATATCACCCCAAAGGGTCATGAAGGAATCACCATGGGCATGTTTAACATGTCTCTGTTTTTGGGGCTGAGTCTTGGCCCGTTGATCGGCGGGACCCTCAAAGACCATTTCAGCCTCCAGGGTTCGTTTTTCTGCATGGGCCTGCTAGCCCTGATCGCTTTCTTTTTAAGCCTTTTTCTGCTTCCGCCCACCACTTCCGAACGGGTAATGAGTCACGGCAAGACCCCCTTTTCATGGAAAATGCTTCTTGAGGATCGACAGGTAGTCGGTCTTTTTCTTTTCAGGTTTGCTTATGTGGTCTGTGTGGGTATCATATGGGGCTTTATCCCCTTGCTGGCGGACATGGAATTTGCGGCTTCCCTTGCTGGCGGACATGGAATTTGCGGCTTCCAGTTCTTTAATCGGGGTTTTGGTCATGTTAGGGGTATTTATCAGTGGGTTAATCCATGTGCCGATGGGGTACCTGGCCGACAGAATCAACAAAAAACTCATCGTGACGGCAGGCGGACTGATGATCAGTTATGCCATCTTCTCCTTTGAATGGGCCGGCCGGATAGAGGATCTGGTACTTGCGACAGTTATATTCGGTTTCGGCGGGGGAATCTCAATGCCGGCCCTGATGGCGATGGCTGTAGTTAAAGGAAGCAGGATCCAAGCTATGGGAAGTATCATGGCACTGATGACAGTGGCTCACAGTCTGGGAATGCTATGCGGCGCACTGGTGGGCGGACTGATGATGGATTTCTTTCAGCTGCGCTGGGCTTTTCCTGTGGGTGCGGTCGTTATGATGATTTGTACCGGATTTTTTGTGGCGAGCACGCATCCCGCAAAACAACGGATCAATAACAATTGACAACTATCATTCTTGCATTACCTTAGAGGCAATGTGGTATCGGGATCAAGTTACTAGCATTTTACCATCAGGCGAATCATCGTACATGACGAAAACGGTAGTATAAATGAGCACCAAACGGGATTATTACGAAATCTTAGGCCTCGGCCGAAACGCAACCAATGATGAATTTAAAGCAAGCTATCGAAAGCTTGCCCTAAAATACCACCCCGATCGAAATCCAGGCAACCAAGAAGCTGAAGATAAATTTAAAGAGGCTGCTGAAGCGTATGAAGTCCTGAGGGATTCTGAAAAGCGAGCCCTATACGACCAATATGGTCATGCGGGACTTGAAGGATCAGGATTTACGGGTTTTGGCGGGTTCGAAGATATTTTTTCAAGCTTTGGCGATATTTTCGAGGATTTTTTTGGATTCGGTACGCGCAGGCGCTCCAGAACCAGAGTACAGCGGGGTGCCGATCTGCGCTACGATCTTACCCTTAGTTTTTTGGACGCCGCCTTCGGAATCGAAACAGAGATCACCGTTGAAAAAATGGCAATCTGCCCTGAGTGTAACGGTAACCGCTGCGAGGCCGGAACAGGTCCTGAGACATGCCAGCAGTGCGGCGGTGTAGGGCAGGTCTCCCGAAATCAGGGCTTTTTTACTGTTCGAACGACCTGCCCTGTTTGTCGGGGTGAAGGTCAAGCCATCGCCCATCCCTGTCCCAGTTGCCGGGGATCAGGTCAGGAGGTCGTCAGAAAAAAAGTATCCGTTAAAATTCCTGCGGGGGTTGACAAAGGATCAAGACTACGTCTGACCGGTGAAGGAGAACCCGGCAGTTACGGGGGTCCTTCCGGGGATCTATACGTTTTCATTTATGTGGAGCCCCATCAATTTTTCGAGCGACGCGATACCGATATCATCTGTTCTATTCCGATTTCATTTATCCAGGCAGCCCTGGGCGGCAAAATAACGGTCCCGACCTTAAATAGTGATAAAGAGCTGAAGATTCCTAAAGGTACCCAACCGGGAGATTTGTTATACTTTCAGGGTGCCGGTATTGCATCTTTGAGAACCGGAAAGCGCGGTGATCAGATCATGCAGGTGGACATAAAAACACCCACCCATCTAAGCAAAAAGCAGGAAGCACTGCTGAAAGAATTTGCTAAACTCGAAGCCGGCAAACTTTCCAGCAAATTAAAGAATATCCTCAAAGGCGGACTATCCGAAGCAACCGGATAGTGCGATGTCTCGAAAGTTCTGATTCGTGCTTCGAGTTTTAAACCAGCTTGGATTAGATATAGTCTAGTCTTCAGGAATAAATTGACTCCGCACTACAGATCCACTCAGGGGTGTCAACGGTATGTACGAATTAAAAGTCGTGACCCGATTTGCTGCGGCGCATCAACTCACTATGGTGGGTACGAAATGCGAGAACATGCATGGGCACAACTGGAAAATTGAAGTTCACGTTATCGGAGAAAATTTGGATAAGGCGGGTGTCCTGGTAGATTTCGGCGTGGTTAAAAAACACCTTGCAAACATCATGGACATGCTCGACCACAAATATCTCAATGAGCTTCCCACCTTTGAAAACAAACAGCCCTCTTCGGAAAATATTGCCTATCTTATCGCTACCGAGCTACAGCAAAGAATTGATAATTCGGCTGTAAGTGTCAGCCGGGTCACCGCCTGGGAATCGGATGATGCTGGGGCAACCTATATCGTCCGCAATCCATAGTTCGTTATCCGTTGAGTTCCTGCCAACGCGCCATCAAATCATCGCGAGTGATAATACGGCTGACATCCGCCACATGCTGTTTAATATTGTCAAGCCCTCCTTCCTGGCGATCGACCAGGATAACCGACTTTATGACCTCAAAGCCCTCTGAGCGTGCCCTTTCAATCGCTTTGATGGTGGATCCGCCGGTGGTGGCGACATCATCAATTATCGCCACACGTTGACCCGGCTGAATATCCCCTTCTATCCACCGAATAATTCCGTGATCTTTTTGGGTCTTGCGAATTGAAAACGCGTTGATCGGCTGTGAGTTTATCTCGGATGCAAACGCCGCGGCCATTGCAAGGGGATCGGCCCCGAAGGTGAGCCCACCGACGGCAGATACCTCGCTGATTTTAATTTCATCAAATATCAGGTGGCCGGCTAAATACATACCGCGTGCACTTAACGTTGTCGGTTTGCAGTTTACATAAAACCGGCTCAATCTACCGGAAACCAGTTTAAAGCTGGGTTCTCTGCTGAACTTAAATGATTTGTGGCACAGGATATCAATCAATTCTTTTTTCATCGTATGTTGTCCTGGAGTATTTTTCGCATTCAATATCTGAACCTTGTCTGAAGCGTCAAGAAACTATTGATTTCAAAAAGGTATTTCGATATAGAAAAGCCTCCACCTAATGGAAGAAGCCTGTTTAATGGGATTCAGTGGAGGCTTTGAGCAAGGAAAACCGGAAACGGCACTCCCTGAACTCTGAAGATACATACCAGTAAATGTGAAAAGGGTCAATTCACAAAACAAGTTTTGTTGAGTTTGAAAGGCAGGGATATAATATGATAAGAACACAATTGCGGAGCCTGGTTTTTAGCATATGCATCAGCTTTCTGATTTCATGTCCGGTTCCTGTCTCAGCTCAAGAGACGACCGGTGCGTTTAACCTTTTTGAAACCATCGAGGCGGCTCTCAAAGCCAACCTGGGCCTCAAACAATCCAGAGAGGAGGTGAATGCCGCTCTGGCAACCAAAAAAGCCCGCACGACCAATTTTCTGCCGACATTGAGTGCGCGATATGGTTATATACGCCGGGATAAACCGACAACCCAGTTCCTGGCAGGACCAGGGGGGCAAGCAACGGATGTCATCATAAATCCTGAAGACGAATATAACTTCGTGACTTCTTTCACCCAGCCCATTTTTACAGGATTTGCGCTGATTAATCAGTATAAAATTGCAAGCCTGGGTCTTGATGTCGCCGAGATATCAGAAAAGCTCACGCGCCAGGATGTTATTCTGGACGCGAAAAATGCCTATTTTTCAATTTTAAAATCACAAAAATTGATGGCGGTGGCCGAAGATACCGTTAAACAAGCTACGGGCCAGAAGGAAGTGGCTGAAAACATGTACCAGGTCGGGATGAGCCCTTTAAACGATTTGCTGCAAAGTCAGGTGCAGTTAGCCAACGACAAACAAAGATTTATTACCGCCCAGAATAATCTGGAAATCAGCAAATCCCAATTTAATACCCTGCTTCGCAGACCCGTGAACTCTGCGGTAGCCATTGTGGACATCCTGGATTACACTCCCTTCGAGTACGATATAAACTACTGTCTTATCCAGGCCAACCAAAATCGGCTGGAACTTGAAGTGGCCGACCTGGAAGTTCAGATCGCACAAAAAGATTATGAACTGTCCAAGCGGGATTATTTCCCGTCCATCGACCTGACCGGCACCTGGTCGCGGCGCGGGACCGACTGGGATGTCGATGGTGGAGAAGGCATCGCTGATAAGGACTTCTGGGATATCCGGGCCACAGCCAACTGGAATTTTTGGGAATGGGGACGAACCCGGTACGGTGTCAAGGAAAAGCTGAGCCGGCTTTCCCAGGCTAATTATCGCAAGCAAGATATTTTGGATAATATTGAATTGGAAGTTAAACAGGCTTTTCTCAGGACCAAAGAGACGGAAAAGAATATCACCACCGTTGAAAAAGCCATCGAACAGGCCAAGGAAAACCTAAGAATAACCGAAGAGCGTTATAAGGAACAGGAATCGACCACAACCGATGTGTTGGTCGCACAAACCCTGCTGACTGAAACCATGACAAATTATTACAATGCGTTATATGATTTTAAAATTGCCAAAGCCGTCCTCTATCGAGCAATCGGCCAGGAAATACTGGAATGATTGACGCCGCTGAGAAAAGCTTCATCATTCGGATGTTTCACGTTCACCATAATTTCGGTTCCAAAAAAGCCCTCATCGATATTACCCTCGACATCGCAAAAAATGAATTTGTTTTTATCAGCGGACCCAGCGGAGCCGGTAAAACGACCCTGCTAAAGCTTCTTTATCTGGGGGAGCCGGTATCCGAGGGGCAGGTGTTGATTGATGGAATAAATCTTGCGAGAATTCCCCGTAAAAAAATACCTTATCTAAGACGAA
>CAMYLH010000250.1 GCA_947259065.1 uncultured Desulfobacterales bacterium | reverse complement strand
GGTAAAACCGTCAAAGGAAATGGACTCTGCCGGATCGAAATTGATGCTCTGGGCGGGGCGCACCCGCAGCAGGTAAAATTTGATGGCACCCACCCCGATAATTTCGGCTCTCTTTTTTACTTCCTCATCAGAAAGCCTGGACTCGGGATCCCGGCGACGGATTTCGGCTTCCGCCAGAGCAATCATTGCCGTGATAAGATCGTCGGCATCGACGATCTTGCCCTCCCTGGATTTCATTTTGCCTTCCGGCAAATACACCATACCATAGGATAGGTGGTAACAATTTCGGGCCCATTCATAGCCCAAGGCGTACAGGATTTGGAACAGACATTTAAAATGATATTCCTGCTCACTGCCGACCACATAAACGGAATAATCCAGGTTGTGATCGGTGATTTTCAGAATGGCGGTACCGATATCCTGGCTGATGTAGAGGCTGGTGTCGTCGGCGCGCAGCACCGTAACCCTTTTGAGTTCTCCGTTTTTGTCCCGGCTGAATTCTTCTTCCGGTAAGAAAAATACTGTGTTTCCATTTGGATCTTTGGAAAACACATTTTTTTCAAGACCCTGCTGGATGATATCCTTGCCGAGCTTATACGTATCGGATTCATAATAAAAAGCATCAAATTTCAGCCCGAAGCGTCGGTAGGTCTGGTCAAAACCGTCATACACCCAGCCGTTCATCATCTTCCAAAGTGCGATGGTTTCCGGGTCACCGGCCTCCCATTTTTGCAGTAATTGCTGAACCTCATCCTCCAAGGTCTCGTCGTTTTCAGCTTCGCGGGCATAGCGCACGTAATATTTTCCAACGAAGTGATCGCCCTTTTCTTTTTGGGACTGCGGGGTTGTTTGGTTTCCCCAGCGCTGCCAGGCCAGCATGCTTTTACAGATATGAACACCGCGGTCGTTGACGAGATTTGCTTTCACCACCCAGTGACCGGTAGTCTCAAACATGTTGGAGACGGCCATACCCAAAGCACCGTTTCGCAGGTGCCCCAAATGTAAAGGTTTGTTGGTGTTGGGCGCCAGATACTCCACCATTGCGCGGCGACCCTGACCCTTATCGGACGAACCGTAGCCGGCATCCAGGTTGATAATATGCCCGCATAACTCTCCGAAGAGAAAATTGCGATCTATTATCAGGTTGATATAGGGACCGGCGGTATCAGCTTGTTCAATGAGATCATCGGCTTCAATATTATCGGCAATATGTCCGGCAATTTCAGCCGGAGCTTTGCGAAACTGTTTTGCGAGAGTAAAGCACCCCACCGAAAAATGGCCTAATTTGGTGTTCGGCGGGAACCCGATTTCAAGTTGCTGCGGCAGTTGACCATATGCCTTTAGGGTTGCAGTGCCTATTTTTTCTAAAAGAGTTTCTTTAAGCTTTTTAAAAGACATGGAACTTCCCTCATTTAATTTCGAATTGGTTTAAAACCTCCCATATATGCCAGAAAAGCCACTGGCGATCAAGCCGAATCCTTGTATAGCCAGGGTAATGTCAAAGTAAATTCTAAACCAGTGTCAAAGTAAATTCTAAACCAGTTGCATTAGAGGGTTTTATAAGAAAATAAAATCCCAATTCTCAAGCATCAAATTACAAATGGTTCGACAGGCTCACCACCCTGAGCAACGTCGAAGGGTAAATCTCAAATTGCAATATTCAATGGAATGACACCGGGTCTATGATAAAAGTCTTTTTATTCCGCAAGTTATCGATTTGTCCGTCACTTATCATTATCGGGTGAGACCTTTGAATAAACCACAATATGATGTGGCGTTTCCAGCCTTGACACACAATAAAGAATTTGTAATACTCACGTATTGAAATCGGAATGTGGCGCTCGCAACTTTCTTTGCCATCCATCAGCCGAAACAACGGACGGGCGGCCATTGGTAGCCATAAAGGAGAAGAAAATGCAGAAATACGCAGAGCAAACCCAGCAGGAATTCGAAGGCTGGGAAGAGTTTTTTAACAAAGCCGTCGATGAGAAACTGGAGAATTTTAAACGCAGTGACCGAATTTACGACGTCATCTATGCCCAGCAATTCGACAGAAACTTTCTGGATCACCTTTGCAATCTTGCCGATATGATTCGATTGCTGGCCAAGACCAAAGTAGGTCAGAGTCAGCTCAGACATCTATTACCCCACAAACGGGCCATGCTTTATTTCGTCCAGCCTTCCACCCGGACCTTTCTGTCTTTTCAAAATGCCTGCCACATTTTGGGGCTGACGATATCAGAAATTCGGGGTACATCGACCAGCTCTGAAGTCAAAGGCGAGTCGCCGGAGGATACCATCCGTACGTTTGCCAGTTACGTCGATTTGATTATTTCAAGGCATCCGGAAGCCGGCTTTGCTGAAAAAACCGCATGGGTGTTGAATCAAACCGACCATCCCGTGCCGGTATTAAACGGCGGCTCGGGCCCTGATCAACACCCTACCCAGGCGTTGCTGGATATTTATACCCTGGAGCGGGAGTTTAGAACCATCGGTGGTTTGGACGGAAAAAGAATTGCCATGGTGGGAGATTTGAGACGCGGCAGAACCGTGCGTTCTTTGAGTTATCTGATGAAAAATTACAGGGACGTGGAGTTGATCTATGTCGCGCCCGAAGTATTCAGGATGAAAGACGACATTAAAGAGTTTCTATCCAAACATGATATCCCCTTCCATGAAACCGAAGATTTTGAGAGCATCTTACCGCAGGTGGATGCCATTTACATGACCAGGATTCAAAATGAGTATGCCGAGGGCCCTTCCAGTGCAGCCGAAACCTATCCGGAATTTCACTTAAAAATGAAACATCTATCCATGATTCAAACCCATTGTGCCATCCTGCACCCCCTTCCCCGGCGCTATGAAATTGAGGTCGGCATTGACAAAGATCCGCGGGCGGCATACTGGCGACAGGAGCGCTGTGGCATGTGGATTCGGGCGGCCTTAATTGCCTACATTTTCAGAGTGGAGAAGGTGATTTTCGAAGAATTCTCTTAAATTCGGACCTGCTTGAATAGTTGATTAGGTAAATTATAGACATAATTTCAGAATGTTACGATAGTTGAAACATGAAGTGTCCAATTATTTTGCAAATATGGGATAAATCCATATTTACAACCACTTAACCAATCAACGATATCTGAAATTCTTTTGATTTCACAAACCCTGCAAACGATCAAATTTCCTTTCTATAGCCATTTTTTTATAATCAATCGATAACTATTATTTAGGTATTGCAAGGTTATTTGATTTGTAACTTGCGAATCAAAGCACTTAGTGAAATACAGTCTAGATTGCATGAAACCATCCGATTTTAAAGCTGGAAAAAAAGGAACATATCGATTATGGTTTCTTCCAAAACGAATCCAACGATTTCTGGGACAGCCAAACCATTAAATCAATCAGGAGGTAAGTCATGGCAGCAGAGGGGAAAAAAGACGCCGTCAATCATACCGTTGTTAATTCATGGAACGAATGGGACCCGCTGAAACATGTAATCGTCGGCGTGGCCGACGGCTGCATGATTCCTCCTTCGGAGCCGGCCGTGGAGTGCAAGGTGCCCAATGACAGCGACATGAAAGGCAAATGGGGACCGAGACCCCAGGAAACGGTTGAAAAAGCAAATGTTCAGCTTGACAATTTTGCGGACATTCTCAGGAAACGGAACATTCGTGTTGACCGGCCCACACCGCTGGATTTCAGTCGGCCGATTCAGACACCGGATTGGGAGAACCCCTCGATGTTCGGCTGCATGCCGCCGCGGGACGTGGTTGCCACCGTCGGAAATGAAATGCTTGAGGCCACCATGTCATACCGTTGCCGCTGGTTTGAATATCTATGTTACCGGCCGTTGCTGGAACAGTATTTCAAAGATGATCCGAAGATGAGATGGGAAGCGGCCCCTAAGCCACGTTTGACGGAACGCTCCTATAAGGAAAACTATCTCAGCAGGATCATGACCATTGAGGACCGACTGAAATTAACCGCCGCCAAAGATTTTGTGACCTCCGAAGCAGAACCCTTGTTTGATGCCGCCGAGCTTGCGCGCATGGGCAAAGACGTCATCGTACAGCACGGATTTACCGCCAACCTGGCCGGTATTGACTGGCTACGCCGGCATTTTCCGGATCTGCGAATCCATGCCATGAATTTTCCGGGTGACCCCTATCCGATTCACATCGACTGCACGTTTGTGCCGCTGCGACCTGGATTGTTGTTGAATAATCCCATCCGAAAAGTACTGCCGGAACACCGCAAACTATTTGATATCAACGGCTGGGAAATTGTGGAAGCGGCCCAGCCGGCCCATCAAAACCCGCCTCCGCTATGTTACTCCAGCGTCTGGCTGTCCATGAATGTTTTGGTTCTGGATCCAAAAACTGTCTGTGTCGAGGCCAGCGAAGTGAATCAGATGGAGCAGCTTGACACGCTGGGGTTTGAAGTCATTCCGGTGCCGTTCAGAGATGCCTACCCGTTTGGCGGCGGTTTGCACTGCTCAACGACGGATGTTTATCGGGAAGGAGGTTGCGAGGACTATTTGCCCAAACAGGTGGAAGGGTTTTAAATCGAAAAGAAGAGTTTGAAGTTTTAAGCCCACAAAGGATGTAAAAATGGGAGATAAACCTATCTTATTAATCGCCCTGGGTGGCAATGCCCTGATCAAAAAAGGGCAAAAAGGCACAGCGGCAGAGCAGTTTGTGAACCTGCAATTACCCATGCGACAAATTGCGAAGTTGTCCCAAAAATATAAAATTGTCATCACCCACGGCAACGGTCCCCAGGTGGGGAACCTACTGCTGCAGCAGGAAAGCTGCGATGCGGTGCCCAAAATGCCGCTGGAAATTATTGGGGCAATGACCCAGGGGCAAATCGGTTACATGCTGGAATCGTCTTTGGACACGGCTTTGATGGATATCGGTATCGAGGATCAGCAGCAGTTTATCACTATCATCACTTACGTTGTGGTGGATGAGAGCGATCCAGGGTTTGAGAACCCGACCAAGCCCATCGGTCCGTTCTATTCTGAAGAAGAAGCCAAAGGGTTATCTTACAACCTGGTGCAAACCGATAAGGGATACCGCCGTGTTGTTGCCTCTCCTAAACCGCTTACGATCGTCGAGCATAGAGAGATCAAGAAATTGATAGATCTGAACTTTATCGTCATCTGCTGTGGTGGCGGTGGCATTCCGGTTATTCGAAAAGAACGTAAATTCCGCGGTGTTGAAGCGGTCATTGACAAGGATCTGGCCAGTTCCATCCTGGCGCAGGAAATAAAGGCCGACATCTTTCTGATCGTGTCGGATATTGAGGGGGCCGCTATTCATTGGGGTACCAAGCAGCAGAAAGTTCTTAGCAAGGTTTCCTTGAAGGAAATGCAGCAGTACATCAAAGCAGGACATTTCCCGGCAGGTTCGATGGGGCCGAAAGTTGATGCGATTCTGCAATTTTTCCAGGCAACCGGCAAGCGGGGTATCATCGGCAAACTGGACGATATTGAGCTGGCGATTGCAGGCCAGGCGGGGACGGAAATTATAAAATAGCGGACACGGGTGAACACGGATCACACGGATTCGGTAAATTTTAAATGCTACGGATCTGTGTCCATCTGTGAAGATCTGGGTCCCATGATAAAAAATATTGGAGGAAAAGAATGAGGCCAAAAAAGAATGTTATCATCATCGGAGCGGCGGGCAGGGATTTTCACAACTTCAACACCTACTACCGGAACAATGACGCCTACCACGTCGTTGCCTTTACCGCCGCCCAGATTCCCGACATCGAGGGTCGCAAGTATCCGGCCGAGCTTGCCGGAAGCCCTTATTCCCAAGGTATACCCATTCATGCCGAAGAAGATCTAACCAGACTGATCAAAGAGTTTGAAGTTGACGATTGCGTCTACGCTTACAGCGATGGATGTGCCATATCAACATGTCATGTCTGTGGGCGCCTTGGTAAATGCTGCCGGTGCCAATTTTATTCAGCTGGGCCCTAAAGACACCCAGGTTAAAAGCACCAAGCCGGTCATCTCCGTGGGGGCTGTGCGCACCGGCTGTGGTAAAAGTCAGACATCACGTCGAATTATAGAAATCCTGATGGCCAAAGGTCTGAAAGTCGTGGCCATTCGTCATCCCATGCCCTACGGTGATATTGCTGCGCAGAAGGTGCAGCGTTTTGCGTCGCTGTCCGACCTGGACAAACATCATTGCACGCTCGAAGAGATGGAAGAGTATGAACCCCACGTGGTGCGCGGCAATGTCATCTATGCCGGTGTAGATTACGAAGCCATTGTCAGAGCAGCCGAGGCAGATCCTGACGGATGTGATGTCATCCTGTGGGATGGCGGCAATAACGATTTTCCGTTCTACAGATCCGATCTGCATGTGACCGTCGTCGATCCCCATCGTCCGGGGCACGAGCTTACCTATTATCCGGGTAACGTCACCTTGAGATTATCCGATGTGGTGGTGATCAATAAAATGGACAGCGCGGATGCCGAGGGTATTGAGATGGTGCGCCGGAATATTGCCAGCGAGGTGCCGGACGCTATCGTCATTGACGGAGCTTCCACGCTGGATGTGGATGACCCGGCGGTAATTAGAGGTAAAACGGTGCTGGTGGTGGAAGATGGACCGACCCTGACCCACGGCGAAATGAAGATCGGAGCCGGTGTCGTCGCAGCCCAGAAATTCGGTGCCGCCGAACTGGTGGATCCTCGTCCGTATATCGTCGGCCGGCTGCGCGAAACATTCGAGACATATCCGAAAATCGGATGCCTTCTGCCGGCCATGGGCTACGGTGAGCAGCAATTAAAAGATCTTGAGGCCACGATTAACGCAACCGAATGTGATGCGGTGGTTATCGGTACCCCGATTGATTTGAACCGAATTATAAAAATTGACAAGCCCAACACCCGGGTGTACTACAATCTGCAAGAAATCGGGCGACCGAACTTCGACATGGTGCTGGATGATTTTGTTAAAAAGTACAATCTGGGCTAAGCAACCATCTCAGAGATTATACAACTAAATCAAAATATGGTGTATTTTTCGGGGATAGAGTTTTTTGCCTCACTCCGGGAATAATGGAAAAGTGGAATGCTGGAATAGTGAGTTAATAGAATGGTATCCTATCGTTCTTTTTCGTCAAGAGGAATGTCGCCATTCAATCGACATTCCAGTATTCCTGCTTTGGAACGAAGCCCAACCCGAATAGTATGAATCCATATGCGGGTACTTAACCGAGAGATAAGGAGCGAACATGAGCGGATGGCAGAACTATATTGAAGAGCACAGAGAGCGTTATGTGAGAGAACTTTCCGATTTTTTGCGCATCCCGAGCATATCGAGTTTGTCCGAACATGCGGACGATGTCAAGCGGGCGGGTGAATGGGTGGCGGAGCGGCTGCGAAAGGCCGGCATGGAAGCTGTGGAGGTCATGCCCACCGGCGGGCATCCGGTAGTTTGCGGCCAGTGGCTGCATGCACCCGGCAAGCCGACGGTCTTGATTTACGGTCACTTCGATGTACAGCCGGCAGATCCGCTGGAGCTTTGGACAACTCCGCCGTTTGAACCTGAAATTCGGGATGAACGGATCTATGCCCGGGGCGCCTCCGACAACAAGGGTAACATGCTCACTCCGATCATTGCCGTCGAGGCATTACTCCAGACCGATGGCACTTTGCCTTTAAATGTTAAGTTTCTATTTGAAGGGCAGGAAGAAATCGGTAGCCCCCAGCTGGCTGATTTTCTAAAAAATAATCGTGAATTGTTTGCCTGTGATTTAATCTTAAACGCCGACAGCGGGCAATGGAGTGAAGATCAACCCAGTCTTCTAACCTCACTTCGCGGTTTGTGCGGTCTTCAGGTGGATGTCACCGGGGCTGATTCCGATTTGCACTCCGGCATGTATGGGGGGGCTGTTCAAAATCCGATCCACGCCTTGATACAGATATTAAACTCCATGCGCGGTTCAGATGGTCGTATTTTGATCGAGGGATTTTACGAAAAGGTGCGGATGCTTTCTGATGCGGAGAAGGCCCAGCTCGATAGCATTCCTTTTGATAAATCCGAGTTCATGAATGGGATCGGGGTGACTGAGCTATTTGGGGAAGCCGGCTTCTCAGATCTGGAACGTATTTGGACCAGACCGACGCTTGAATTGAACGGCATCTGGGGAGGCTTTCAGGGGGAAGGCCTCAAAACAGTTCTGCCGAACAAGGCCCATGCCAAGATTACCTGCAGACTGGTCGCCGATCAGGATCCGGAGCACATCTACAGCCTGATTGAAACCCACATCCGGCAAAACACCCCTGCGGGCGTAAAGGTCGATATGACCCCGGTTGAAAGCAACGCAAATCCTTATTTAATGCCGGCCGATCTTCCGGGCAGTCTTGCCGCCATCGAGGTTCTCAGTGAGCTATACGGTAAAAAACCGATACTTGTTCGAGAGGGCGGCAGTGTGCCGATTCTATCTCTTTTGCTGGAACATCTGGGTACGTATGCGACCTGTTTCGGTTTTGGTATGAATGATGAAAAGTTTCACGCACCCGACGAATTTTTCCGCCTTAAAAATTTTGAGCTCGGACAGCGGGCTTATTGTAAAATATTGCATCGCTTAGGCCATCAGAAGTGAGGACCAAATAAATTTTGGTGATAGCTATTAGAGGATTTGCAGCTGCTTGGGATACGGTGTCAAATATTCGAAACCATCTTCTGTCACCACAATGGAATCACCCACACGCGCACCGAATTCCCCTTCAATGGTTATACCGCCGTCCACGGCAAATGTCATACCGGCTTGCAGAACGGTTTGGTCGCCATCTTTAAATTCGGGACGCTCCAGGTAGGAATATCCGACGCCTCGGCCGGTGCGATAGCAGATGCCAAACCCTTCAGATTGATACACTTCCAGCGAAGCAAAATGGACCTCTTGGGCGCTGACTCCCGGCCGGATCGTCTCCAAAGCAGCAGCCTGGGCCTTGAGGGCGATTTCATAGATTCGGGCATGTTCGTCGGATACGCTTCCGACGAAGTATTCGCGGTCAAATCCCAGTTTAATTTGTTTAAATAGGGTGAAGGGACAAAAGCACATGTAGACCGGATCTCCCTGATTGATCCGGCGCAGGGTCGGCCGGCGATGCACCATCGCCAGATCGGGGCCGGACTGAAAAATTTGAAGATTGTGAATCATCGGTGAGTATAATCTATCCGATTTTCGGCTACCGAGAAACTCCGCTGCTTTGCGCGTCCCGGCGGCAATCGCCGCCAAAGATATTTCATACTCGGGTACGCCTTCTGCAATTGTCTGCTTTGCCGCTTGACACATGGCCACCGCGACTTGTCCGGCCTGGCGCATGACATCGATTTCTTCAGGGCATTTGATCATGCGCATCTCCGACAGGATTTTCGAGATATCGGTGATGGTAGAACCAGAAAATTTATGTTTTAGGTAGGAAAGAATTGACGGATGAGTTTTAAGCGGTTCGGCACCGGCCCTGGAACGAGTTGAACCATCAATGACATCGTCAAGAAGGGCCTGCCACTCACCGCCGATTCCGTCGGTCCATTCTCTGATATCTTCAATCCAGGTCATGTCGGCTGCCATTTCGGCCTCCAAGCCGGGAGTGATAAGCGTGGGTTCGCCTGTTGCGGGAATTACCAAAATCGTCGGCCGGCCGAAATCCATTCCCAGGTAGCCCCAAAACCCCGCGAGATAATAAATGTTATCCGGGTCGTGGATGATAGCGTGGTCGATGTTTTCGTCGGCGATGCGGGTCTGGAATTCAGTCATCCGTTTTTTCATCAGGTGATGCACGATTGTACCTTCCTTAACACACAGCATCGCAATAAATTACGAATCTGCAATCTATATCGTCAATGTTAAAAGCGACCTTTTATGGTCGAACATGCAG
>CAMYLH010000249.1 GCA_947259065.1 uncultured Desulfobacterales bacterium | reverse complement strand
ATATTCCGGCGGTGGTATCATCCTGCCGTTGGTACCCACAATCGGTTCCACAATGATGGCGGCCACATTGCCTTCTTCTTTGATCATATAGTCCAGGTAGCGGGCACACTGCACATTGCACTCCGGATAGGTGATTCCGAACGGGCAGCGGTAACAGTAATTGTCGGGTGCAAAGACAACCCCATCCACGACGGTGCGGGCCAGTTCCGCATACCAGCGACGGGGGTCCCCGGTAAAGGACTGCCCGACTGCCGTAGCGCCATGATAAGAGTGGTAGCGCGAAATCACCTTGTAAGACGGGAACTTTGATTGTCTCAACATTTTCATGGCCGCTTCATTGGCCGCGGTTCCGCTGGTGGAGAAAAAGAACTTGCTGAGTTTTTCCGGAAACACGGATCGCAGGGCTTCAACTGCCTCTATTAAAATTTCCGTGATAAAACCGGGTGCAACGTAGGGAAGCTTTTCAGCCTGCTTGACGATGGCGTCAATAACCACTTTATTTTTATGGCCGAGATTTGAACACATCAGCTGCGACGAAAAGTCAATATAACGCTTGCCGGTGTTGTCGTAAAAATAAATCCCTTCCGCATCGGTGATCAGCAGTGGCGATTGCCAGTTCTTTTGCCGATTCCACGTTCCATATGTGTGCTCGGCCATTGTCCTTATTCTATTTTCAATCTCACCCATTGGCCTGACTCCTTTATGAATTTGGTTATACGGTTCGCCTGTTTATCGCATTTATGATGCCGCATAGCAGAATTTGCGTTGAACAGGTTTATTATTTTGCCGGATTTCCCCTGTTTAAAGGACGGCAAGTTTTTCGCGATGGCCGTTATGTTTTTTGCCGAGTAATTTTAGAGCGCGTGCCACTTCTGGCAATGCCTTGATTTTAGCAGCGGCATCCGTGTAATAGCGCACCGCCCGATCCTCCAGCCGTATGGCAGAAGCTAATGCGTCTTCAACCGTCATGCTTGGAGCAGCCTGGCACACCTCGCAATATGGCGCCCGGACAAAATCTTTAATTGGTTCCAGGATCATTTCAGTGACATTTTCCCTGCGGGTTCGTTGGGCGGTTTTGACATTTTTTTTAGCATTGGCGGCGAACTGTTCAAAAAGTTGCTTATGATCTCTGCAGGCCGGATTGGCGGCCACGGCTTCATAAAATTCCTGATCCTGGGTTTCCAGCTCCTCTGCGAAATTGAGTACGCTTCCAAAATTTTCAAGAGGCATCAGATTTCTCCTTTTTACAAGTTGCGTGTTGCGTGATACGCGTTCTTAAAACCAGCGTTGGATGACAACTTTGGTATCTGTAAAGAAATTAAAAATTTCCTGCCCATGCCCTTTGGTATCACCGAACATCGAATCGCCGGCACCGCCGAAGGGGAAGAAACTCATGGGTGCAGCGATGCCGATGTTAATTCCGACCATGCTGGGTTTAACGCGATATTTAAATTCACGTGCGGCGGCACCGCTGTTTGTATAGATACAAGCTGCATTGGCAAACCCGCGGGTATTGATCAATTCGATAACCTGATCCAGATCCTTGGCGCGAACCACACTCACCACCGGTCCGAATATTTCTTCCTTGGCGATGGTCATATCGGGTTTGACATTGTCAAAAATGGTCGGGCCGACAAAAAAACCGTTTGGAAATTCGGTCGATGTATAATTTCGCCCATCCATGACAAGGTCGGCACCTTCTTCAATACCTTTTTCAATATACCCCAGAACTCTCTCTTTATGGGCTGCGCTGACCACAGGGCCCATAGCCGTTTTTTCGTCCAATCCGCTACCGACTTTCATGTCTTTGGCGGCAGCACTGAATTTTTCCAACAGCTCATCGGCCACGTCCCCCACTGGAACCAGGACTGAACCGGAAAGACAGCGTTGTCCACTGCAGCCATAAAACGAGGTGATCAAAGACGGCATACCGGCGTCCAGATCGGCATCAGGCATAACCGCCACAATATTTTTGGCGCCGCCCAGGGCCTGGACCCTTTTGCCGGTTGCTCCACAGCGCTCATAAATATATTTTGCCGTGGGTGATGATCCTACGAAAGAGACACCTTCAATATCGGGATGGTCCAATATACCATTTACCACATCCCGGGAACCGTGAACCATGTTGACAACACCTTCAGGAAATCCGATCTCATCGATAATTTCAAAAATCTTGGTCTGGGTCATGGGAACCTGTTCGGAAGGTTTAACGATATAGGTATTGCCTGTAACCAGCGCGTAGGGCAAAAACCACCATGCCACCATGCCCGGGAAGTTGTAAGGAACGATAGCGGCAAAAACCCCCACGGGTTGACGATGGCCAAAACAGTCAATGTCCTTGGCAATATCTTCCAGCGTATAGCCGCACATCAGCGTGGTAACGCCGGTGGCATGTTCAATGTTTTCGATCATGCGCCGGACTTCGCCCCGGGCTTCATCAATGCATTTGCCTTGCTCGGTGGTCAACACCCGAGCAATATCTTCAAAGTTTTCTTCGAAGGCGTCTTTGAGCCGGAACAGGTAGCGGGCGCGTGTGAGCGGCGGTGTGGTGCGCCAATCCCAGTAGGCGTCCTTGGCCGCTTTGACCGCCTTGTCGACATCCTCTTTGGTTCCGTAAGCGACCTGGGCAATCTTTTCTCCCAGGGCCGGATTCCACACATCACCAATATTTGTGGAGTTAGATTCCACCCATTCACCGTTGATATAGTTTTTCATTAATGGCAGTGACATAACATTTCCTCCTTTGCTGGATCTTCTGTAAATTTATTACGCTACACCCTATCAATTTTTTCTCACTTTAGGCAAATCAATTTTCAATGTCAAGATAATATTTGTATTTTTCTACGAAAAATATAAATATTATATAAAAATAATGCGAAAAAGATCAACTTAATGATAATATAGAACGGTATCAGGCAAAAACTTGTTGATATATCTTTTTTCAGATGGTAGAAATGCAGAAATGAAGATTGATGAATGATTAGTAGCTAATTAGCTAATCTGTCACATTATGACGTTAAAATCGATAGGATTTTACATTCTTCATTCGAACTTCGACGTTCCTAAGGGGGAGTAAAAATGAAGCGGAATAACTCATCGGGCAAGAAGAGGGTACTCGATCAACTCGACTGCCAGATGATCGAGTTGCTGCAAAAGGATGGGCGCATTTCAAACACTGAAATCGCGAAAAAAATCGGTATGTCTGAGGCAACTGTCCGGACCCGTCTGAACCGTCTTATTCAAGAAGAATTTATTCAAATTGTGGCGGTGAGCAACCCTATAAAACTGGGATTTAAAATTGTCGGCAACATTCGAATTCATGTTGAAATCAAGAAGATGGACAGTATAATAGAAGAATTGAAAAAATTAAAGCCTTTGTGGTTTGTTGTTCAAACGACCGGTGGAACTGGAATCGATACGGAGTTCGTGGCTAAGTCGCTGGATGAGCTGAATGAGCTGATTTTCGAAAAAATTAACAAAATTGACGGGGTCATTAAAACGGAAACATCATTGTTCCTGAACTATATAAAAAGGCAGTACGACTGGGGAACGGCCCTTTATTAGAAGCAGGCGGAATTATAGGTGTCAGGTTTCGGGTGTCAGCCCTGTAGCAGCCGCCGAAGCGGCCAGTTTGATCCTACTTAAAGACTCTAAAAAAGCGAATATCGAATCAACCGTACGCTCTTTATATTTTAAAGAAGTCAGAATGACACGCGGCGCAAGTACCTGCTCAATTCGTACCATTCCACCCTTCGAAATTCGATATTCAATATTCGATATTCTGCGGTTCGCTTTTCTTTAGGCTCCCCCAACACCGTATTCCGGCTCGCCCATCACGCCCCATACATCTTTCCACTTATCGTTTATTTGGGATATTTTGCCTTCAATTTCATCTTTTTGACCGCTCCATTCCACCGGGCATTCCTGGGCCAGAAGTTCGATGCGTTCATTTAAGTCATCGACAATCACATTGAGTTCGTCCACTGTCGGTCCGACTTTTTTCTGATGATCGGCGGCCAATGATTCCGTTTTACGAATGACGTCGTAAAGTTTTGCTTTCCATTGGGTTAATTCAATTCTCACGCTGTCACAATATGATTTAGCATCCATAGCCTTATCCTTTCTTATGATTATCCATAATTCGCCATGGTAAATCCGTGGCGCGTCTTATTGATAAGAGTTTGTCTATGTTTTTCAACCCAGAACGTTGAACCCAGAACCTGCCAGCTTGAATTAACGTAAAACCTGTTATCGGGATGTCAATCAGCAGGACAAAGTTTCAGGTGCTTCTTTTATTAATCAATGTGTTTTCAATCGCCTGTATCCACTGCGGCGGGTAGGGCACTTTGAAGGCGGCCGTGTCTTTTTGATCGCGGGCATTGATAAAATCGACTTTGACAAGGGACATATGCAGATCGACCCCTTTGTGGGTGCGATCGTGGTAAACCCGGGCGATACGGCGGCCGGGAATCTCCAGTTCTATCTTTTTCACCCGGCTGCGGTAAAACAGGCTGTCCGGCAGCAGCAGCAGGAAACCGGAGCTGCGGCGCGGTTTACCGGGTTCGGTAGCTCTGCCGAAGTAGTTGACACCGAAGCGTAGTTGACACCGAAGCTCATGGCCCGCAGGTTCGGGTTGCCGAAGCGTTCATCGATCCACTTGCGGTCTCGCCAGCGAATGATGACAATGTAAGCAAGAATACCGAAAAATGCCAGGGCAATGACGATCCACTGCTGGTGCCGAATGATATCAAGCATTATCAAACCTTCCGTTTCTACTTGAATCCGGATAAATAGGCGATGAGTTTTTTTTTGGCCATATTGTGCCGGTAACCGCCGGTGCTGCCCATGGCGGCCAGAATGGAATCGGCTATTTGCGCATCGGTCTTTTTTCTTTTGCGCATGGACCGGATCCTGTCTGCGTTCAGTTCGATCAGTTGCAAAAATCCTTCCTGGTCCCGGGAGAAGAACACAAAAAACCCCAGTATGAATACCAGTACTGAGGAGATGACAGCCACGTAAAGATCGTGGGCCGGATTCGGGATGATCGAGCGCAGCAGGCTGTCCGGATTGCCCGTGTTCAGCAGCGAATACATCGCCACCAACCCGATCAAAACCATCAGGACATAAATCGTATATAGTAGAAATCGTGGCAAATTTTGAATATCTCGCGCCAAAAGTGACGGGGGGTCTTTAGGACATCAAAGACCCCGCCGTAGTGCTTTGGTGGATAGAGAGGGAAAATATGAATCTCCCTTCTCGGCTTAATAATTAATCGAAGTTAGACCGGGCGCATTTCGCCTTCTTTCATGGCCACCGGGCGCATTTCGCCTTCTTTCATGGCCGCCCACTGCGCTTCGGCTTCCTCCCAGGCTTCTTCGGAAGCATCCCGTTCCCAGGCTTCCAGGCCTCTTTCGGCCCGGGTGGCACCCGGCAGTAAGTTGTCGAGGATAATTCCGACGATAGCCGTCACCGCCATTCCGGTGCTCAGGATAGCCTGAAAAATATTACCGATAACATTGATCACGCTGCCCTGTGTTCCCCAGGCTATGGCGCCGTTGACAATCTGGCCGGTTCCGACATCGTAGTGGGGGGTGAACCAGAAAGGCACACTCAGGCCGGCAAAAAATGACAGTCCAATGATAAACAGGTTGCGTGAATTGTTCAGGTTGACGATCTGCAGGTTGGAAAGACCGACGGAGGCGATCATCCCGAAGAGGCCGACAAACATGGCGCCGACCACCGGAGTGGGCAGGGTCGCCAGAGTGGCACCGAACTTACCGATCACCGGGATAATCAGCATCATGACGGCACCGCAACGAACCACCCGGCGGCTGGCGACCTTGGTCAGGCCGATAGAGCCGATATTTTCCGAATAGGTCGTGGTTCCGTTAGCGGTCTGGAGAATACCGGCAATAAAACAGCCGAGACCCTCGGCGCCGAGACCCCTCGAAATCATCCGGCC
>CAMYLH010000248.1 GCA_947259065.1 uncultured Desulfobacterales bacterium | reverse complement strand
TAATTGGTCAAAGAAAATAGATCATCTGATCTATAAATTGTGGAAGTAAATATACTAGAGTATTTGTAACCGTTCACAGGTTCAGGGTTCAACGTTCAGGGTTAAGGACAAAGAAGGCATAAAAGTTTCGAAATCCTCGCTAATAATGCTCATTTTCCTAAATAATTGCCAATTTGGCTCCAAATTTTGGATTAGGCCTCACGAAGCTGACGCTTATCTAGTGAACACCCATCCCAACGGCAGTCCAGGGTCGAGAATACTACCTTAAACCCCTGAACCTTTGAACTTCGGAACGCCTGCGAGTATGTTTATTTTTCACAAGTGCTTGGTGCCGGTTATTTTGGACAATTATTATCCCGACTTCCAGCCATACATTTGACGATTCATGGCATTTTATGATATTTAATCTCAGCGTTATGTTCAACCGGAGCTCAAGATATTCTTTCCGGCGATTCGCGTTGAAGTTGATGTTGGTTACCCATATACGTTGACGTAAAAATCTTGAAGCGCTTCAATGATAGAGGTATCAACATGTCACAAATATCTAAATCTTGGGGTATATTGGCTGGTATGGCTGCCTTCATCGCCATGTTTATGTTTCTTATTGGAATTAAGGGAACCAGGGAGAAACTTTGGCAACTCGTTAAACCGGATTTAATAGAGGACAATGTAAACTTAAAAAATGAAAATGATCGTCTAAAGCTCAAAATTGCAAGCCTGACGAAGCAGAATTTGAGCTTAAAGAAGTATTTAGATGCATACGAGAATAATTTTGTAGATCTCAAAGATGCTGCCAGGAACTGCTACACAATTGAGTCCATGCTGCCTGCTGATCTTCCGCAAGGGTTGATAAAAGAGCCCTTTGAAATACGCCAGATTTTTCGTGACATGCTGAGTGAAAAGAAACTTTGGGATCAGTATCAGCAGGAACAATACAAAAATATTTTGGAGAGTACCGTAGAGCCGAATGTTATCGAAGCTCAAAATCTGAACTTAGACAATGGAGACAATCGGGAGTATTTTTTTGAATTGGAAGGTGCTTTAAACCTTCATAAACGGCTGATCCGCGATGTTCGATTATTTCACGATGAAATCCAATTTCAAAAAAATCGACACAATGCGCAACAAGCGTATGAGCTTTATGATCTGAAGTTTAAGCTTGGCCCTTTTGCGCGCGAATCTGCACTCGTAGACGCACTGCAACAGGCGATGAGCGCTTTGAGTGCTGGCATCTACCAACAGGAAGCAGCGGAGGTATTAGATCGGATCGGTGAGGCGTTTACGGAGCCCGTGCAGCAGCTCTACGAACAACAGCAGGACACCAATGAATCCCCAGTTCCATTTAAATATAATTATAATCTGTACACCCTTCTTGGGAAAAAATTAATGGATTATTCTGATACACTGGCCCGCCAATCTTCGATTCCATTGAGGTCTTCTGCCTTTGGAGAATTGGATTTTTTCAACCGGCGCTTGTCTGATAGTTTTTATGTTCTATATCAGGTCGGGCAAGATGAGGCCATCGATCCGTCTCATCTGGACTTAGATGAATTAGAACAAACCCTAAATTCAAGGGATTGATAGCGGGAGATGGCGTCAGTTGGGAAAATTTTGCATACACAGATGAACTCTACATATTGCTAATCCTAATGCAACTGCGATGAAATTAGCAAAACTGCACAGCGTATGACCCTAAGACCTGCATTACGAAGACGTTTGTAATCTCGTCCCTCTCCGACAGCTAAAAAGAGCAGACGGCTAAAAAGTACTTGCATTCTATTTACATCTCTATTATAGACTCTGAATTATATCTTACTTGGAATTTGCTCTTCGACCCCGCCAAGGGCAGGAGCAAATGACTTATTGCCAAATATAAGCCGTAAACGCCTGCCGCCTGTCACATATTCCATTCGGCCCGGGCAGTTTGGCCCTGAGCGTTCGGTCGATCCACCTTTGGTATCGGCCCAGGGACGAGCACAGCCGCGAGCTCTTCGGTAGGCAGCACACAGCTTGCCATCGACAGGAACTCAGGTCGAAGAAAGCAGACAGGGCAGGCGGGAAGGATAGGAGTAGCATGGCTGAATCCGAACCTGCACTTAGAGTTGAAGACATCCATAAAAGCTTCGGCAATATAAAAGTTCTAAGGGGTATTTCCCTCGATGCTTACGACCAAAATGTCATATCCATTCTGGGGAGCAGTGGCTCCGGCAAGAGCACCTTGCTGCGATGTATCAATCTGTTAGAAACCCCCACCTCCGGAAAAGTCTATTTTCGGGGTGAACTGATCAAAATGAGCGAAAAGCGTACGGGAGAGCGCGTTGCTGAAGATCGCAAACAGGTGGAACGGATCCGATCAAAATTGGCAATGGTGTTCCAGCAATTCAATCTGTGGGCCCATATGACCGTTTTACAGAATGTTACAGAGGCTCCCATCCATGTCTTAAAAGTTCCCAAAGCAGAAGCCAAAGAAAAAGCGGAAGCCATATTGCAACGGGTCGGATTGTACGACCATCGGAACTACTACCCGGCCCAAATGTCTGGCGGGCAGCAGCAGCGGGCGGCGATTGCGAGAGGACTGGCCATGGAGCCGGATATGTTAATGTTCGATGAGCCGACCTCAGCTCTTGACCCGGAGCTTGTCGGTGAGGTGCTGAGAGTTATGCAGAGTCTGGCCGAGGAAGGGCGTACCATGCTGGTTGTTACGCACGAAATGGGATTTGCCCGTGAAGTTTCCAGCCGGGTAATTTTTTTACACGAAGGGCTCGTTGAAGAAGATGGTGCGCCGCAGCAGGTTTTTAAAAATCCGGAGTCCGAACGCTTTAAACAGTTTCTCAGCGGTGCTCTGAAATAACAAAGAATTACGACTACTGCTGAATTTGCGCGAAGACAGATTGAGAATTTCTGTCATCTGACCTCTGACATTGGTTCTTTCATGGCGGGCCATTGAAACCGCATGGTTTATGCTCGGTTTTCAAAAATACCGTAAAAGCATGGCAGGAAGAAAAATGAAAAGCCTGAGAATACTATTGCTTGTGTCGTTTATATCCGTGGCACTCGTCTGTCAGGTTGTCGCCGCGGATTGGCAGAAGATCAAAATTGCCACTGAAGGTGAATATCCACCCTGGAATTTTGTAGACGCCTCAGGCAATCTCGTGGGATTCGAACCCGAATTGGCAAAAGAACTTTGCACGCGCATGAACGCTGCCTGCGAAATCATACCCCAAAAATGGCGCGGCATCATTAAGGGGCTGAATGCCGGTAAATATGATGCCATCATGGCCGCCATGTCGATCACGGAAGATCGTAAGAAGTCAGTAATATTCTCGCGCAATTATGCCGGTACGCCAAATGTATTTGTGGTGCGCAAAGACCACCCCCTTGCCAATTTCCGTTCAGATTTAAAGCAATTGACAATAGATGATATCAGTGCCGCCGAACAAGCTGCGCTGGATGCCATCTTCAAGGCATTCAAAGGCAAAATAATCGGTGTCCAGGTTGCCACTACCCATGCAAAATTCGCTGATCAATATATGGGCGACCGTGCTGAAATTCGCATATATGATTTCCAGCATACCATAGATCTTGAGCTATACCAGGGGCGCCTGGACGCGGTGATCGGAGATTTTTCCTATTGGCAGCCATTGATTAAATCCGAACAGGGCAAGGACTTTAAGATTGTCGGCCCCCATATGACCGGCGGACCCTTCGGAGGGGGTGTCGGGGTGGCCGTCAGAAAGAAGGATCAGGATCTGGCTGATATGTTTTCGCGAGTGATCGAAGAAGCGATAAAAGATGGGACCATAAAAAAAATGGCCGTCAAGTGGTTTAATTACGACGCTTCTGCTCAAGAATAGCGTTTCCATCTGTCGTGCTTATGGTGAATAAGAAATGTCATATGTAATAGACTATATCCCCCTTATCCTGAAAGGAATGCTGTTGACCGTCGAAGTGGCATTGCTGTCGCTTTTTATTTCGGTTGTGCTCGGAATGATTGGCGCTCTTGCCAAGCTGTCCAGATCCCGCCTTGCCCAGAGTGCGGCGGGAATTTATACAACGGTAATCCGGGGGATGCCCGATTTGGTTCTAATGACCCTTATTTTTTTTGGCGGCCAGATCCTGGTAAATAATATCGGTGAGAAACTGGGGCTGGAGTATATCGATGTCAGTCCATTTGTGGCGGGTGTCCTCACGATCGGTTTTATTTTCGGTGCCTATATGACAGAGTCCTTTCGCGGCGGCATTATGGCTGTATCCCGGGGTGAAATTGAGGCCGGCTACGCATTTGGCATGACACCGATACAGGTTTTTTTACGCATTACGTTCCCTGCCATGGTACGACATGCCCTACCGGGTTTCGGAAATAACTGGTTGGTGCTGACAAAAACCACTGCATTGGTTTCCGTCATCGGCCTGCAGGATATGGTCTACAATGCCGGCTTAGCGGGTGGGTCCACCAGAAAACCTTTTACATTTTATTGCGTCGTTGCATTTTTGTTTCTGATCATTACCGGCATCTCCGATGTGGGCGTCAGATGGATGGATCGGCGCTATAGTGTTGGCGTGCGCAAGTCATAGAATATTTAGCTATGGATTTTCAGGTCATCATAGATAATCTGCCGATATTGGGGCTGTGCCTGGCTTTACCCATTGCCCTGCTGGCGACATCAAAAAATAGATGGGTTAGCATTGTGCCCAAAGCCTACATCTATTTTTTCCGGGGTACGCCGCTGCTGGTGCAAATGTTTATGATTTACCACGGCATGGGGCAGTTTGAGGCCGTGCATGAGAGTTTCCTGTGGGTAATTTTCAAGCAAGCCTATGCATGTGCCTTGCTCGCGTTTGCCCTCAATACTGCCGCCTATACGGCCGAAATCCTGCGCGGCACGATTGAACAGACCGCCTTTGGCGAAATCGAAGCCGCCAAGGCCTGCGGCATGTCCAACGCCATGATTTCTCGGCGCATTATATTGCCCAGTACCTTCCGGCGTGCACTGCCTGCCTACGGCAACGAAGTGATCTTCATGTTGCACGGCAGCGCACTGGCGGGTGTCATCACCATTGTCGATTTATTCGGTGCCGCCAAAATTGTCAATGCCAGAAATTTTGTCCCGTTTGAATCGTTTATCACCGCAGGGCTGTTTTATCTTACATTGACGTTTATTATTGTTTGGGTATTCAAGCGAGCTGAACATCGTTGGCATGCTCATTTGCGTCCCAGAGAAAGTTGACCCTACCATTGCTTCCATTGGATGTTTTTTCGCACAATTCGGCCCTATCGGGACCTATCTGCCAACCTATTTAGCCAATCAGAAATAACGTAAGCCTTCCTAAAACCAATGGGGGAGTATGCCTCCCCCATTAAGTAAACTAGTTATCGTTTGTGTCAACGACCATCCTTAAAACGGGATGATCTTTACTGCTCCGGCCTATTCGCCATATACGTTGAAGTCGAAATATTTATCCTGGATTTTCTTGTAGGTTCCATCCGAGCGGATTTGCACGATGGCTTTGTTGAACATCTCCACCAGATCCGTATCCTTTTTGCGGCAGGCAATCCCGGACCCCCCGCCGAACCATTTTTTATCCGTCAAATCAGGACCGATGAACTGATAATCTTTTCCTTCGGGTTTTTTGAGAAAGCCTCCGTCAATGGCGACGCTGTCGGCCAGCAACATGTCCACCCGTCCGGCCACCAGGTCCATATAGGCCTCGT
>CAMYLH010000247.1 GCA_947259065.1 uncultured Desulfobacterales bacterium | reverse complement strand
CAAAATACAAGCACCAAATTACAAATAAATCTCAAATTTCAATGACCAATTACTAAAACAGTTTTGGGATCGGAGCAGGCAATATGCATTACAAAAAGCCTCACTGATTTGGCAATTTAATTGCAATATGTACACGATTACTATATTAGGCACAAATGGTTTCTGCAAACAACAATGCACCGTCAATGACCGCTGCGCCAACACCTGAGAATACCCTGGCGCTGGCCCATATTACTGACCCCCACATCGCTTCTGTGAGCGACATAAGGGCCCGGGATCTTCTGAATAAACGACTGTACGGATATTTGAAATGGAAACTGCACCGCGGGGCCGAGCACCTGGCGGCCATTCTCTCGGCTCTACAAGATGACCTTATACAAACTCATCCCGATCATATCGCCGTCACCGGTGATCTGACCCATTTAAGCTTGCCCACCGAGTTCCGAAAAGCCAGGCAATGGTTACAATCATTAGGATCCCCCACTCGAGTTACCGTCATTCCCGGCAATCACGATGCTTATGTCAAGACCGACTGGGATCTATCTTTTGCCCACTGGACGGATTACATGCTCTCGGACGACACCCAGGTTGGCGATAATTTCTCTTTGAATATTGAATCGATCTTTCCCAGCCTCCGTGTCCGGGGCCGCATCGCTCTAATCGGCGTATGCACCGCCCAACCCACTTTGCCCTATCTGGCGGTAGGCAGCGTGGGCACCGTCCAGATGCAAAAACTTAAAGCCATTCTGGCTCGCACCGGTGAACAGCGGCTTTTTCGAGTACTGCTGATTCACCATCCCCCGGCAACCGGTACGGTCAGCTGGCGCAAGCGGCTAAAAGATGCCGCAGCATTGCGCTCGCTGCTGGCAAGTTACGGGGCCGAGCTGATTCTGCACGGCCATGCCCATCACACTGCCCAAAGTTATCTGGAAGGCCCGCACGGCCGGATTCCGGTTGTAGGTGCGCCATCGGCATCGGCTCTGGGCCGAACCCGCCGTTGCCGAGCCCGCTACTATATCTACCGCATTTCATCCGCCAGAAACGGCTGGGACATCGGGCTTTCAGTGCGCATCTATTCAGCGGACAAAAATCGTTTTATCCCGGAGAGTGAAAATCAATTAAGCTTGTCACACTAGATGACTCAAATGGTCCGCCGCAATTGCCAAAGGGCGATAACCGAGATCAATATGACTGGGGTCATTGCCGTAATCGCCGGCGTAAGGCTTAATAATAGCCCCAGATGTACGATCAGCTGATCGCCAAAATAGAATGCAATCCCAACAAAAGAGCCTATCATTATCCGCTTTCCTGCCGTGACCATGCGGGTAGAGCCGAAAATGAACGGCAGCGAAAGCAATACCATGGCTCCGGTCGTCAGGGGCACACCTAACTTACGCCACAAAGCCAGTGCATAGCGATCTGCATTGTTTCCACCCTCACGCATCGCTCCAATATAGCGGTAAAGGTCGACGGCCGAAAGACTGTCGGGAGGAAGCTCAAGCACATCTACCTGATCAGAGCTCAAAAAGGAGTCCAAAATCAGGCTGGTCATATATTGGGTTGTAATGCCCTGCTCGGTAAAAGTCTTCCGGTTAATATCCCTGAGAACCCATTGATCATTATGCTGAATGTTGGCCTCACGAGCGTGGGTAAACACCTTTAAACGGCCCTTTTCGTCCGTCTCAAATAAATCCAGATCAACCGCAATTCCACCGGATAATGTTTTACCGACATGGATGTAGGTAAATCCTCGTCGGGCCCAGAAACCTTGCTTTGTCAGAGTAATACCGGTACCGGAAATCGCCAGCGCACGCCTTTTGCGGGCCAGTTGATCCAGCGGCGGGACAACCATCTCCGCCAACATCCCGGTTAACATGATGAGGAGCGTGCCGGTGGCAAGCACCGACCAGCAGATCCGTTGGATCGACATGCCACCGGCCTGCATGGCAAGCAGCTCCCCGTGGTCGGCCAACATTCCAAGCGCGATAATGCTGCCAAGCAACGTGCTTATGGGCATCAGATCGAGTATGCGTCTTGGCAGCGTGAAGCCTATAAAGATAAGGACATCTATTAATTGGTAATTTCCTTTTCCAACGTCATCCAGCTGGGCGACAAGTTCCAGGAAGCTGAAAAGCACGACCAGTATGGTAACAATCAGTACAAAGCTCTGTAAGATGCGGCTGCCAATGTAAAAATCAAGTGTTTTCATTTGAGGTTCTATCTTTTTCGCCAGCGGAGCATCCTGTTCGGCTGCCATAAAAGCAGCAACAGCAGCAGCCCCAGCAGCGCCTGGACCCACCAAATGCCGGGGACGGTGTCGAGAACACCCTGTGCTACCCATTTTTTGGCCATCGCACTGAGGTTGTAGTAAACCGCAAAAACCAACACCGCAGAAGTCACCTTGGCATATTTTCCCTGTCTCGGAGATGAGCGGCTTAGCGGCACGCCCAACAGCGCCAGCAGCATGGTGGCCAGCGGTGTGGATAGCCGCCACTGAAATTCGGCAATTTCTTCACTATTGCCGGACCGGGCGAGAGACCCGATGGAAGCAGCCTTGACACGATACTTTAAGCGCAAGTTTTCTTTGGGTTCAAGGGGCATTGCGGATTGTTCGAATTGGATGACACGTCCTTCTTTTCCAGTACGGGAAAATTCATAGAGATAGCCTTCGGCGAAAACCAGAATCTGCTTACCGGATGCTTGATCCATGGATTGACTGGCCTGTCTTGCGAAGATAACCTGCAAAACATCCTCGCGTTCTGTTTGAATAAAAACCCGTTCGGCCTCATCCTGCTGGTGGTCCACCTTTTCAGCATAAATGACCCGGACTCCGTTCTCAATTTCGTAGAACGTCCCGTCAGTCATGCGCGTAATATCAAAATACGCCTTCGCCTGGGCTTTTAGCTGGAAAAACGTGCTATATGCCCAGGGTCTTATGTAAAGCGATAAGCTGGCGACGATCACTGCGATCACCAATGATATGAAAAAGACAGGCCGCAATACCCGGGCCATACTCACCCCACAGGCAAATAGGGCAGTCATTTCGGAATCTTTATACAGTCGCCCAAGGGCAATCACCACGGATAGATACAGTGTGGTCGGCAGCAGTACCTCTAAGGAAATGGCGATTCTAAGCAGGATCAGAATAATGACCGTTGTCCCCGTCAATTGACCGCTGACGGCATCCGCCAGGTAGCGGGTTGCCATATAACAACCATAAATAAAGACCAGAGCCGCACATACCGCTACTGTCGGTTTGATGATTTCCCGCATTATATAACGGTCGATGATCATTTCTGGCCATTTAAAAAAGCGTTCCTCAGCACAATGGGTTCAGAACGCTTTACCGAAACATTTTATAAATTTTTTAATAATTGGAGATTGTTGAGTCCAGGATTTTTTGCCGCAATCATGGAATAACTTGGTTAGCGTGTTATCTCAGCGACACTTGAGTTGCTTGACAGACGCGTCCGTCGGCCACATCCTTGCGGCGACCGTCACAAGCTGATACGACCTTTTCGGCCAGTTTGAGATCCGCATGGTAATCGACTTCACACCACTGTAACCCTTTTATGGAGCAGGTCCACACAGGTATCGAACGGGCCATATCATCAATCACCGACAGATACCATTTCTTTTGGGCTGAAGGATTGCTTACAGCCCTACCCAGGGCGTTGCGGAACAACATCGGTCCCTGGTCTCGGAACAGGATCATCCCGATGGACTCCCCGTCAACTTGATCCGGTAAAAGATCCTTACCTATTTTTACTAAGCGGCAACTGTCCAACTCGACCTTCATGTCGTCGGTATCATAATCATCTTTATGACTGACGACCACAGTAACAGGGTATCCATGCGTCTCAAGCAGTCGTTCGAGAACAGCCGCCTCAAACAAGGTGTCACCATTTAGCAATACAAAGTCTGTGTTCATCTCATCATGGGCAGCCCAGCAACTGACCAGGTTGTCAGACACCGCGTAAGCAGGGTTATAAATGGTTCGCACCCGGTTCAAGCCATAGCGCTTGCGTAAAAGTCGTTCGACTTTGTCGGCCCGGAAGCCTAAAACGATGATCACCTCACTGACTCCACATTTGGCAAGCTCATCAATTTGCCACTCGACCATAGATCGGCCCCTGACTGGCAGTATGCATTTTGGGCAATCTGCAGTCAACGGTAACAATCGTTTGCCCTGTCCGGCACTTAAAATTAAAGCCTTCATAGCGTAATTTCCACTTTCATCTCATGGTAGTTATTAATCTTTTTGTATCAGAGTAGAAATGCACGGGTGTTTCGTCTGTATTATGTATTTTCATTATCGAGTTCCAGCCCGAGCGTTTTATCGAAAAAATCAATGGCATGTTCAAGAATTTCTTGAAAATTTTCGACTTGGTCGGGAGATAGGCCAAGGGATACGGTTACTGTGCTGAAAACGTCGGACTGGGTTCGCCTGATTTCTGACAAAATTTTTTTGCCTTTTTCGGTTAAGGTTACCGTGGTTACCCGTTGGTTTTCAGGACGTATTTTCTTATCAACAAGTTGCTTATCTTTCCAGAGTTTTGTAATTGTCGTGGAAATCGTACTATTGCTGACCGTCGGGTATAAGTTTCCAATTTCGGATATGCTCATGCTGCCTTTCATACCAATTAGCTCAATTATCAAGCTTTCACGGTCAGTTAAATCA
>CAMYLH010000246.1:2367-7049 GCA_947259065.1 uncultured Desulfobacterales bacterium | reverse complement strand
AATATTTCCATTTCCTCCTCATCCAGGTGGTGGGTGGTATATTCGCCTAAGCCTTCGATCTTTATCGGAAAATGCTCATGTTCACTTGGGAATCCCTCTGCATCCTTGATAATCAGTTCAATGATGTGATGCTCATTGACTGCCTCCAAGGAATCATGTTCTGCCTCAGGAATTTCTTGCAAGATGTCATAAAAGTATTTTTCTTCCATGGTGTGATGGACAATCAGATGGCGCGTGAATTCGTCAAACACTTTCGGGTCATTTTCAGATTGGGCATAAAGTTGTCTAAGGGTTGCGTGGTGTGCAACCAACTCGTTGGTAATGCTCATAACTCCTCCATAAGTGGTATGGTTGGTGCTAAATAGACTTCAGCAATAGATAAGAAGGTTGGTTAATAATAAAAAGTACATCATAAAGGGCTACTTCGCTATTGCATCGAAACCATTTGAATCCAGGGCAACTAAAATCATCGAAGATGAGAACTCGGAATATTCGGTCTCTGCAGGTGGCGGTAGAATGCCCTTGTTTGATTGATCCCAAGGAGCCCATAACCAGATGATGAATTTACGAACTTCCTAAGATGGCAGCGATAATGCCAAAACACTATCGAAATGTCAAGTATGATCAATGAAATTGACTCAATCTGCTGCCGAATTGTCCTATTCTATTACGATTTTCTCAATTTCCGCTTTAAGGATCTCGGCACTTCTTTTCAATTCTGCAGACTCCTCGCTGTTGAGCGGTAAGGGCAGTGTCTCTAAAATGCCGTTGCCTCCGACCAGATTGGGCAAGGATATTGAAACGTCATTTATGTCTCCCACCAGGGATGTCATCGTCGAAACAGTCAGAATAGACCTTTGATCATGAAGAATGACATCCACAAGTTTGGCTATAGCACTGCCAATTCCGTAATAGGTCGCTCCCTTGCCTTCAATGATAGAATATGCTGCATTGCGCACCCCGTCTTCAACGCGTCGTTTGAGTTCCTCATCAAAGATGATTGATCGCCTCTTGCAAAAATCTTTTAAACCCATGGCACCAACTGTTGCCAAAGACCATGTCAAAACCTCGGAATCACCGTGCTCACCGATGACATATCCGTGCACGTGCTGGGGATCAATGCCCAGCACGGTACCGAGTAGTGATCGAAATCGGGCAGTGTCCAGCATGGTACCGGTGCCAAGCACCCGGGTTGCCGGTAGGCCGAAATCGGCGGCAAATCGTGCAGCGACATGAGTCATAACGTCCAATGGATTGGTAGCAACCACCAGAATCGATTCTGGAGCGGCTGAGAGGATCGCCGGTATGATCTTCGCGAATACATCGGCATTGCGTTTCAGGAGATCGAGTCGGCTCTCCCCCATTTTTTGAGAAACCCCGGCAGCGATGACGACTAATTTACAATCTGCCAGGTCTTCATAATTACCTGAGCGAATAGTGAGTGGATTGGCAAAGGGTACCGCATGCAGCAAATCATTGGTTTCCGCCATACATCGTTTTTTGTCCTTGTCTACAAGTACAATTTTGCGACCTATTCCTCGCATGATAATTGCGTAAGCAGCGGTAGAACCCACTAGGCCGTTTCCAACTATTCCAATGTTCAATGAATTATCTCCCATAACCTAACTATATAAGGTGTTGAAAATATAATGTATCGGTGCCACTATCGGTTCAAGCCTGAATTGTGTGGCCGTTTATAACTCTCGCCAGTTAAATAACTGTCGCGTTGATGATAGAGATAGACATATAATTTACAATTATTTGACTATGTCAACCCTTGTGGCAGTAATAAATAGGAACCAACTTGCTCGCATTGCCAAGACATAAACCGTGCATACTTTTTAGTTATGACCAGTTAATATCCATCAAATTTGCGAAAATGGGCCGGGGTGGAGACAACATGAATTCCAACAAGAATGTTTTTGGGAAATACGAGGACGAAACGGGCGATGAATACTACTGCCCTATAAACGTTGTCGCAGACAACCACATCGTTTCGGAATGAGAGCTCGACAACTGCGTTGAAACGGCCATTGTCGGACGATATTCGGGAAATCCAAATATTGTTGATTGAAGCATACTCAGAAGGAGATGATGCAATGAGTTTGGAATTTGAATTGAGCGAAGCTATCAACGGCGCAGAATATGATGCAAGCAATTCGGGCATCATCCGAGATATGATTATGCAATATATCGCAGCCGGGATACTGTTTCCTGAGGAGATTCGCCATGCCGAACAGATACTCCGCCGTCTAAACACAAAAAAATGATTGATACTATATTAGATTCAGGTAGGCCCGTACTGTTTTGTGGTGGTCCAGAGGCAGAGGAAAGGAGACAAAACTCTGCTTGGTAATCTGAACCACCACCCTTGGAGGAAATGTCAAAAATAGCGCTGTTTGATTGTATAGAGACAAATTGACGGGCAAAGGTTACAGATGAACGCTGCGGCCTGGCGATCTAATTATTAACTTGGAATTTCTTTGCCTGTTTTTTCATTTCTTTCCTGGCGGTACTTTTCAATCATTTTCTTGGTTTGGTTTATTCGCTTGGTGATCAAGATAGACCTTGGACAGCTTTGGGTGCATTTGAAGTGGTTCTGGCAGGGCCAGACGCCATCCGGGTGATCTATTGCCGGCAGGCGTTCCTCAAATCCTCGATCGCGGGTGTCCGCCAAAAAGCGGTAGGCCTGGGCGATGGCTGCCGGTCCTAAGAAGGCTGAATGGTTTTCAGGAATCGGGCAGGCCGAATAGCACGAGGCGCATAAAATGCAATTGGTGGTGTCATCGAAGATCATCCGCTCTTCCTGGGATTGGATGCGCTCCTTTTCTTCAGGCATCTCATCATTGATGAGATACGGCTTGACCGCTCGATATTTTTTGAAGAACTCGGTCTGATCCACAATCAGATCGCGCTGCACGGGAAAATACCGCAGCGGTTCAATGGCAATTGCATCGCCATCGCGGGACGCTACATCTTTTATTAGGGTTTTGCATGCCAAACTGTCTTTGCCGTTGATCCGCATCGCATCGGAGCCGCATACCCCATGCGCACAGCTTTTGCGAAATCCTAAAGTGCCGTCCTGAAAGCGCTTGATATGCATTAAGGCATCCAGCAGCCGGTCATTTGGGTTGGCCTCAACCGTGTATTCCTGAAAATAGGGTTTTTCATCACTCTCTGGGTTATAGCGTTTTATCTTCAGAATAATTTTCATGATCCCATCCTTTATATCAGTAAGTCCGCGGTTTGGGTTCCCATATGGATGTGTCGACCAGCTTGTATTCGATACGCACCGCGTCACCATCCAAATAGGCTAAGGAGTGTTTCAGCCAGTTGTCATCATCACGATCCGGAAAATCTTCCCGGCTATGCGCGCCTCGACTTTCCTGGCGATTCAAGGCAGATGCCGCTGTAATCAGTGACAAGTCCAACAGATTGCGCAGTTCGATAAGTTCCAGCAAATCGGTATTAAAGACACGGCCGCTATCCTGCACGCGCACGTGTTGATAGCGTTCGAGCAGGTCTTGAATCTGATCAACAGCCGCCTGCATGTCTTGCTCGTTGCGGTAAATGCCGATTTTTTCCATCATTGCGGTCTGCATTTCCTCCATGATATGCCCGCCATGGGGACCGGTCTGACCATCGGTCAGTTGTTCAATCCAGCGACTGGCCATGTCGGCGACAGCTTCACTGACGGATGGGGCTGCCACATCTTTGACATAGTCGCCGATATGCCGGCCGGCCCGTCGCCCGAACACCACGAGGTCAAGCAGACTATTGGTCCCCAGTCGATTGGCACCGTGTACGGATACGCAGGCACATTCGCCGGCCGCATATAACCCTTCCACAATGGTTCCCCGGCCGTCTTTGATGACACGGCCAAATTCATCGGTCGGAATACCGCCCATTGCGTAATGTGCCGTGGGTAACACCGGGATAGGAGTTTCGGCCGGATCGATACCCAGATAGGTTTGACAAAAACTGGTAATGTCCGGCAGTTTTGTTAGCAGGACTTCCTTGCCCAGATGGGTAGCGTCCAGGTGGACGTAATCATCAATTTTGCGGTCGCCCCGGATGCCTTTACCGGCCCGAATTTCCGTCAAAATAGACCGGGCAACGATGTCCCGCGGGGCCAAATCCAAAAGCGTGGGCGAATAGTGCTCCATGAAACGTTTTCCATCCCGGTTGCGCAAGATCCCGCCCTCACCTCGCACTGCTTCAGAAATCAAAATGCCCAAGCCCTCGATGCCGGTGGGGTGGAATTGGAAAAACTCCATATCTTCCAGCGGAATGCCGCGCCGGGCACATATCGCCGGACCATCACCGGTGTTGGCATGGGCATTGGATGTAATTTTGAAGATGCGCCCAAAACCGCCGGTGGCAAACAGGACGGCCTTGGCAGCAAAAATATGGATTTCACCGGTAGCCAGTTCAACCGCAACAACGCCCTTGCAGCGATTATCGTCTAATATCAAATCGAGCACCTGGTATTCGTCATAAAAAGACACATCGTTCTTGATACATTGCTGGTAAAGCGTCTGCAGAATCATATGCCCGGTGCGATCAGCAGCATAGCAGGCGCGGCGCACGGGCGCTTCGCCAAAATTACGGGTATGCCCCCCAAAGCGGCGTTGATCGATGCGTCCTTCGGGCGTCCGGTTAAACGGCAAGCCCCTGTTTTC
>CAMYLH010000246.1:0-2290 GCA_947259065.1 uncultured Desulfobacterales bacterium | reverse complement strand
ACCAGATAATCGCCGCCTTTGACGGTGTCAAAGGCGTGCCATTCCGGTTTATCTTCTTCGACATTTCCCAGCGCGGCGCTGATGCCTCCCTGAGCGGCGCCTGTATGGCTGCGAATAGGAAATAACTTTGAAAGTACGGCAGTTTGCGAACGTTGACTGGCTTCCAAGGCCGCATACAGACCCGACCCGCCAGATCCCACAATGATCGTTTCAAATTGATGAATCACGCTCCACCTCCCTTATTGGTTTAATAGCTCGTGCGTTATCTTTTATTCGGTCTATATGATTCCTTAGAATATCTAGCCCGTATTGGCAAGCTTTTTCGTTCACAGTAAGATGCACTGCCTTCATTTTTATGACCTCGTCATGATTCTTCCTAAATGTGTAAATCTTCTCGTCATGACAGTATTATCAAATGAAGCATTCATAAAATGCAAAATGAACTTAAACAGAAAATGAATTTTGTCAAAAATAAAATTCACCGTGATTTCAATGAAAAGTTATGCATTAAGTAATACGACACAATCCCGCGATATAAAAAGCTAACAAATATTAGACCCTATAAACAAATTCTTGACAAAACCAAGTATGCATTCTAATATGCGCCATGACAACTAAAAATCTATATCCCATTCGATACGTATCTCAGCGCACCGGATTAACGTCCCATGTCATTCGAGCCTGGGAAAAACGCTATAAAGCAGTGGTTCCTCAGCGCTCTCCCAAGAATCGTCGGCTGTATTGCGAAGATGACATCAAGCGTCTACAGCTTCTCAAAGAAATCACGGTGATGGGGCAAAGCATGTCTCAAGTTGCACCATTAGACTCAAAAGAGTTAATGGATCTTGCTCAACGTAACGTTTCGGTAATTTCCCGGACGCCAAGGGTTGGAAAGAAGCCATTGCAACCGGCGGCTGCAAGCGGTTATTGTAAAGAATGTTTGTCTGCCGTTTTGAATCTTGATCCAGAAAGTCTGGAACGTTCTTATGATCAAGCCGCAATTGATCTGACAAGAACCGCGCTGCTGAGAGAGATTATCGTTCCGTTGTTTGAAGAAATCGGGAATTTATGGCGAAACGGATCATTAAAAATCCTGAATGAGCATATGGCTACTTCAGTAACGCGCACTTTCTTGTCAAACATGCTAAGAGCCACCGAGAATCCCGATCCTGCACCTGCAATTGTTATCGCGACAATGGTCGGGCAGTGGCATGATGTCGGAGCACTGACCGTGGCTTTGACGGCTGCCGAGAATGGATGGCACCCGATTTATTATGGACCCAATTTACCCGCCGAGGAAATTGCAGCAGGTGTTAAGCAAAGCGGTGCCCGAGCTGTGGCTATTAGCATTACCCATCTGTTGACCCAGCAACCTCTGATCGAGGAATTGCGCAAGCTGCGACGATATGTAGGCAAAGACATAGCACTATTGCTGGGGGGTCGGGCCCTTGAGGATCACATCCAGATCCTGGAAAAGATCGATGCGAAATACATTTCAAATATAGAGCAATTTAGCGAAGAGCTCAATTCGTTGCTCATCGCGAACGGTGGCTGAGGAAGCGTCGGGAACAGGGAGCTAGTCATGTTTAACTATTCCTATTTGGTAGAGTTATTGACACCGAAAAGAGCGGCTGACGATCAGATTGAAGGCCTCCTGGATAGATTTGCCGAGCGCTATCGAAGGATTATGGATGCGGGCTGTGGAATATCCATACCGGACAATCCCATGGGACAACCCAGGTTGGGCGCACTGGAAAGCATTGAGCTAAGAGGCCTTTCGGTGGATCCCAAAAAGATTGTGATGAATTTGAACACGTTCCACCCCAAAAGCGAGCTGGATGGGTTATTACAAAAAGCCGCTAAAACCAACTTAAAATACATTCTCGTCCTCAGGGGTGACGGTGGACCCCTCTTGCCTAACCTCGACGCCAAAAGCATTGGCGGCAAACGGAGCGTGGCAACCTCCATTGATTTGATCCAATACATCAACCAGGAATATTCCGGTCAATTCATAACGGGCGCCGCCTTCAATCCTTATAACCCGATGCCTTTTGAGTTAAATCGAATGCAGCAGAAGATAGGCGCCGGCGCAAAATATGTGGTTACCCAACCGATCATTGGCAAAGACGACAACGTTGACAGGCTAAAAGAATTGAACATTGCTGTTGTCGTTGAAGCCTGGATGTCGCATAACATCGATCTTCTGTATAAAAGTGTGGGTAAAGAGAAAGATGAAAAAGCAGAAAAATATGATCCGCTCGAAAATCTTAAGGCGCTGCACGATTCTTAC
>CAMYLH010000245.1 GCA_947259065.1 uncultured Desulfobacterales bacterium | reverse complement strand
GGGGGATGTTCTGGCGGACTACAGTGCTGCCATTAAAGCCATCGGTGCCGGAAGAAGAGCGGCGGCATCCCTGCAGCAGATGATGTACGGGATTGACCCGTCTCTTACGGAGCACGTGATCACGCCGCAATCCCTTGTACAAAATGTCGATCATGTTGAAAGCGTTGCCGCCTGTCAGCGTCAGATTATGCCGCTTTGCAGTGACAGGGAGCTATTTGCATGCGGGGAGATTGAAAAGGGCCTTAATCAGGATTTGGCGAGGGCTGAAGCTTCAAGATGTTTGCAATGCGGATTGATTTGTTATGAATCCTCCGTTGAGATCAAAGCTGTTGAAGAATCCGCCGATCGTGTCAGACAAGAGTAACGGGCTCGTCGCTTATTTCAGATTGATTATTTAATTTTTGCTCAAACTTCTTATCAAGATCTTTCTATGGCAACGGAACAGGGCATCGTCATTAAAACCGATACCGGGACGGCTTGGGTAAAGACCGTTAAATCCGGCAGTTGTGCGGGATGTTCGGCCAGGAGATCCTGTAACGCTATGGGCGGTGACAATGAGATGGAGGTAAACGCCATCAATGAAGCCGGCGCCAAGTTGGGAGATCGAATTGTCCTGAGTTTTAAAACCTCCTCGCTGTTAAAAGCTTCCTTCCTGCTCTATGTATTCCCGATTTTACTTCTGATCATCGGCGCGGCCATTGGTCAGGAGATAGCCCCCAAATTCGATTTCAATCCTTCCGGATTCTCGGCAATCATTGGCTTTGCTTTTTTTTTCGCGGCGCTGCTGATAATCAAAACAACGGCAAACAAACTGGCGAAAAAAAATGACTACCGCCCTAAAATCATAAAAATCCTAAACAGCAACGTAATACCCCGATCACGCCTGGATCAGACAGATATCCCAAAAAATACCTAACCCCGATCCGCCGAAGAATCGACAATCTTCGATCATTGTATCTTCCGGCCCAATGGCCCTTCCCATGGGGAGCTCAGCGGTTATGTTTCCTCCGGCATTGTTGGATCAGATGTCGGGAATAGGTCTTCCACCTCAAAATTTTTTAATTTGGACAGGCAGTCGTCCAAAGCTTCCGCTTCGGTTGCTCCAACTCCCTGAAATTCCTGCCTGGCAATAATATTGATCAGGTTTGGAACCGCTACAAATGTGTCTGCCAGATCACCGGCCAGTCTTTCATGGACATCAATATAAATCATTCTTTGGTTTCGAATCAGATTATATCTAGCTACTTTCGTCAGGATATCATTTTCCATCAAGTCCTGCATAATAGCGATGCCCCCTATTCTTTTTCCAATGTCAATTTTAACGGGAATCCATTTTCCCGGGCCAGTATCATCCCCTGGTCAATTTTCGTTTCAGCCATTTCTAAAGGGTAGATGCCGCATACCCCAATGCTGTTTTTATGGACATACCACATCAGGTCTGTGGCTTCTTCCAACGATTTGTTGAAGATCACCATAAGGATTTGCACTACAAACGCCTTTGTCGTGAAGTCATCATTGTGCAGCAAGACCTTGTAATCGGGAGGTTCGGTAGTTTCTTCATCAATTTCGGAAATATATTCTTCCTGCCGATCCGGAATATCACCACTCATAACATGCGTCTCCAAATCCTGTGTTGTCCCGCCAAATACTGTCGTTAGCCGACCTTGGAGGCAGACTTGACTCCCTCCATAAGCCACCGGCTCCGCCGGTGAGAATTGAAAAGGTTCTACCGTTACCGGGTGATCACGGTTTATTGATCGAAAGCTGAACAATGCCGGCGGCTTATGAATGGAGTTTGTCTTAGGTCGCTTCGACCCGAGCCCTTCGGTCGTGAGCTCAGGGTCGAGCGCTCAGGATCGAGGACCGTTGCTGCCCTTCCTTGAATTCAGCTCAGAAGCCCTCCGGCCTTGCCAGTCTTGGGGTACGTCTACTTTTAAATTAATGCCCAAAGGTCGGAAATCAAGCTTCTTTTTTCTTCCACATTCGATAATCTGATCGGCTGCATGCTTAACCCCAATGTTGCAACGTTAGGGTTACAGTGAGAAGGTAAAAAAAAAGGCAGCCTTCAGCCCATAGCTGAAGAACTGCCTCTTTTAAGACTTGCGCTAAATTAAACGGATTCTTTGAGTTTTTTACCGGCTTTGAATTTTACCACATTTCTGGCCTTGATTTTAATCGGATCGCCTGTTTGAGGATTGCGGCCTTTGCGTGCTTTTTGACGCCTCTTCATAAAGGTTCCGAATCCTACCAGCGTTACTTTTCCGTCTTTCTTTTTCAGGGCCTTGGTGACGGAGGTCATGAACGAATCCAGAACCGCGCCGGCCGCCACTTTGGAAACGTTAGCGTCTTTTGCCATTTTTTCAATTAATTCTGCCTTTGTCATTTCTGTCTCCTTCTTTTGAGTTTAAGAGTAAAGCTATAAAAGCTTTATTGTAGTCAATCTAACGCAAAAACCTTTAAAAGTCAATAGATGAATGCTTGTTTTTAAAGGTTTTACAAGAAGAAATCATTGAAAAGGCTCTATAATTAGACATTTCCCCCAAGTTCATGGTGAGATTTTGTCTCAGCGCCCTATTTTAATGCGAAAATCCTGTTTAAAAAAAAAGCTCAGCGCCCTATTTTAATGCGAAAATCCTGTTTAAAAAAAAAGCGTTTCGTGATAAAAAAAGTAAAACTTGTTAGCTAAATAATGTTGAAGGAAACGATATGACTGAAAAAGTTTATATAACCAGCACAATGATGGCCACCTTTGTTTGTCCGAAGTGCCAGAAATCGAAGACGGCAAATGTCTCGAAATATGCCGATCTCGATAAGATTGTCAAGGTGAGTGTCAGGTGCCCGTGCGGTTATGCCTATATCTCCATTTTGGAAAAACGAAAACGATACCGCAAAGAAACGAACCTGCCCGGATCCTACAGTCGCTATATCGACGGCAAACAGATGGGTGGTGGATTGATGATCGTCAAGGATTTGTCCACCATTGGGATGAAACTTCAGATTGATGCGGACAACGACTGTAATGTCGGAGACGTCATTCAGGTAGAATTTCATACTGACGATACTCAAAAAGCCTTCATAAAAAAGAAAGTTATCATCCGGAACATCAACGGTACGATTATCGGAACTGAATTTGCTCCTACGGAGGGAGTCGATAAGGCTTTAGGATTTTATCTTTTCAATTAAGGGGGTGTTGATTGACATCCAGATGCAGCTGGTCAGCAGCCGATCCGCTCTACCTAAAGTACCATGATAAGGAGTGGGGAGTGCCATTGCACGATGACCGCGGCTTGTTTGAGTTGCTTATCCTGGAAGGTGCTCAGGCGGGTTTAAGCTGGTTAACAATCTTGAAGAAACGTCAAAACTACAGAAAGGCTTTCGATCATTTTGACCCGCACACCCTTGCCGGATATGATGCTCGCAAAGTCAGTGCGCTCCTGTCAAATGAGGGAATCGTTCGCAACAAGCTTAAAATCAATGCGGCCATTCAAAATGCCATGTCGTTTCTGGCTGTTCAAAAAGAATTCGGCAGCTTTGACAACTACATCTGGCGGTTTGTCGGGGGCCAAACTATAAAAAACAAGTGGGAGACCTTGGAGGAAATACCTGCTCAAACACCGGAGTCAGCGGCTATGAGTGCGGATCTTAAAAAACGCGGCTTTAAATTTGTCGGGCCTACTATTTGCTACGCGTTCATGCAGGCTGCAGGTCTGGTAAACGATCATGTCGTCGGCTGTTTTCGTTATCAGGAGGTTTGAGAAATGGCATATTGTTCGTTTTGTAGAAGAAACCATAATGTCGGTTTTATATCTACACGTTTTGCAGGAACGGACGGAGTCTCGCTGGAAACTGCCAAATGGGCTGATGTTTTTGAAAGGGTTGGCTTCTCCTGCTATTATTTCGCCGGTGAGCTTGATCGACCGGCTGAATGTTCATATCTTCTGAAGGAAGCCCATTTCCAGCATCCGGATATCAATGAAGTCTTTCAAAAATGCTTTGGCACCCGTGTGAGGGGACGAGTTGTTACTCAAAAAATCAATGCGCTTAAACGAAAGCTAAAGGATCACATTTACAGATTCATTGAAAAATTTGAAATCGATTTACTAGTTCCGGAAAACGCGCTAACGATTCCCTTGAACCTGCCCCTGGGCATTGCGCTTACCGAGGTCATTTCCGAAACCGGAATGCCAACCATCGCCCATCATCACGATTTTTTCTGGGAACGCCAACACTTTCTTAACAATGCGGTCTGGGAATATCTTAACATGGCATTTCCGCCGCACCTGCCGACGATCCAGCATGTGGTAATCAACTCATCAGCGGATAATCAGTTGAGTCTCCGTACCGGTATTTCACCAACCATTATTCCCAATGTGATGGATTTTGAAAATCCACCCTCGATGCCCGGTGAACTTGAATCCTGCGGATTAGATTCCCAAAATGGGGTAGGGGCAGCTGATGATTATGCTTCGGATGTGCGTCAGGCTTTAGGAGTTGCAGAAGATGTGCTGCTGATTCTCCAGCCCACACGAGTTGTTAAGCGTAAAGGCATTGAACATGCGATTGAACTGGTGCACCGACTGGGGATGAAGGCCAAGCTAATCATCTCGCATGCCTCCGGAGATGAAGGGTATGATTACGAACGTCGGGTGAGAGAATATTCAAAATTGATGAAAGTCGACACTTATTTTGTATCAAGCATTATCAATGAGGAAAGAGGCCTTACCGAGGGCGGAAGGAAGATCTACAAGCTCGAAGACGTCTATCCCCATGCCGACCTGGTCACATACCCCTCAACATTTGAAGGATTTGGCAATGCATTCCTGGAAGCCATCTATTTTTGCAGACCGATTGTGGTAAACACCTATTCGATCTATACGATGGATATTAAGCCGAAAGGTTTTTCCGTAATTGAGATGGACGGATATGTCTCAAATGAAACGGTGAATAGAACCAGAAAAGTATTAACCGATTCCGAGCTTCGCATTAAAATGGTAAAGCATAATTTCGAAACAGCCCAAAAATACTATTCCTACTCGGTTCTGCACAATAAATTAAAAAATCTAATATCAGACTGCACCGGCTGTCAGTTGACTGGTAGCAACCAATGAGCCCTCGGCTCTATCATGGTGTGGTGAAAAGTTACTCTCAAATAGACTCCGATGGACTTCAAATTTGGTCTTGTATTCCTTCCGACTGCCAAGAGGTATCGGATTGGTTATTTTCATTTTATTCCCCGTTTCCTCAGCCGTCAACGATGTACTGTCATCTTTTAAGTTTGACTTCGGCGGTTGCCATGCTATCCTTATAGTTTAAATCTTTGTGCCCCCCTGGTTGAATGTTTCGTGAAAAAATATTAATTGTTAACGCTATGACCATGAAAATTCATCTTATTTCAGCCGCCAGACCGAATTTTATGAAAATCGCACCGCTCTACCATGCCCTGAAAAAAGAGCCGTGGGCCGAACCCCTCATTGTGCATACCGGCCAACATTATGATCTGAACATGTCCGATGTCTTTTTTCAGGATCTTGGTTTACCGAAGCCGGATTTGCATTTGGGTGTTGGCAGCGGCACCCATGCCGAACAGAGCGGTCAGGTGATGATGGCCTATGAAAGAGTTTTACTTGAAAGCCGACCGGATCTGGTCATCGTTGTCGGAGATGTCAATTCCACCATGGCATGCACCATCGCCGCTGTAAAAATTTCCTACAAATCGGCAGGATCAAAATCAACCCCGGAAGGTCAACCAGGTGCATTGAAGTCACCAGACTTCGATCGGCCGTGTATTGCCCATCTTGAAGCCGGGCTGCGTTCGTTTGACGGCACCATGCCCGAGGAAATTAACCGGTTGGTGACTGATACGCTGGCGGATATCCTCTGGACGCCATCACCCGATGCCGATGATAATTTGATGCGCGAGGGGGTCGCCAGACAGAAGATCAAGCGTGTTGGCAACATCATGATCGATTCACTGGAAATGTTGCGCAGCACCATTGAAAAGCAGACCGCCTACAGCGAAATGGGTTTGAATCCGGGCGAGTACGGCCTGGTGACCTTGCACCGTCCTTCAAATGTGGACGATCCCAGGATCATGGATACGCTTTGCCACACCCTAATTCGCATCTCTCAGCGGATCCCCCTTGTTTTTCCTGTGCATCCGCGCACCCGAAAGAATATGGAAAATCTTGATCTGATGCCGCTTTTAGAAAAAGCAGACAATTTACGAATTTCCGGACCCATCAACTATATTCGATTTATGAATCTTATATTTAACTGCCGTTTTGCGCTTACCGACTCAGGCGGCTTGCAGGAGGAAACCACCTATCTGGGTATTCCTTGTTTAACCTTGAGACCCAATACCGAACGGCCCATTACCATCCAAAAAGGCACCAACCGTTTATGCGTTCTCGACGATTTCGAAAAACATGTGGACAAGTTGCTTGCAAAAAAATCCTCTCATGACTGCAAAATCGACTTATGGGATGGCCGGACCGCGGGCAGAGTGGTGGAATCGATCAAGACGTATTTTCATTTGGCCCTTTAAAACTACTTACCGGGATATGGATTCTGGGCTGATACCATCCCTGCCGACGCCTCAATTTTATATCCAATACCGCTGCCATCTGTATAACGACTGCCGATTTTCCAGGTACTGGTAAAAATTCAAGCCCTATTGTTGTTTCGTCCAAAGCGGCTTTCAGATCAACAGGTCCGGGCGAAATGGGTTGCTTCATTTACCTCTCTTTTTGTGTTCAAGTTGCTATCGAACTTCTGATTACCATTCCGTAATTTAAATTCCGAATATCGTAAAAAAAAGATACAGTCAGCACTGCCTAAAATCGTCAAAAATTTTATTTATAATTATTTTAGTATTTTAGGTCAATTTGAAAATAAAATCTTTTTGGCATTCAATTTGCTGAACAAGGGGATAGCAAATTATGACCTACGTTCTGAAAGCTTGATAATGGCAAACCGTTCGAAAGGACGGGACGCAAAGCCACTGGCCTAAACCCCGTAAAATACGGGATACGGCAGCAGGGCTGCCGGGCAAACGTAGCACCTTTCAAAAAGGCTGCGCGATGCGCGGTAATTCAAATAGATTGAAAGGTGCACGAATGAATACACTCAAGATACGCTTTGCCCGAAAAATTGATTCGATGTTCAGCAGGGGTGAGACACTCGTCGTCCTGGCCTCTATTTTGATCTTATTTCCAATGGTTGCCTTTGGGGCGACGGTCGACCTGGCATGGGATGCCAACACCGAACCGGATCTGGACGGCTACAAAATATACTATG
>CAMYLH010000244.1 GCA_947259065.1 uncultured Desulfobacterales bacterium | reverse complement strand
CAAAGAGTTGCCGGTTTCGCCGGAAAAATTATTGGCCGAGCTTAAGAAGCACGGCGAGCCGACAGATGATAAATGACAGAGGACAGAGGACAGAGGACAGAGGACAGATGACAGAGGACAGATGACAGAGGACAGATGACAGAGAACAGATGACAGAGAACAGATGACAGAGAACAGATGATAATTGACAAATAAGGAGGGAAAACATGCCTAAGCCTGAGATCGAATTTAAGGATTATGACACCCACTATGAATGGCGTCCGGTGGAAGGAGACACCCTGGGGATAAAAGAAAAAATTCTCAGCTCCGATGCGGACACTGGCGACTACACCCGCATGCTGAAATTTCCACCGGGCATCGAAACCTCAGAAACCCTGGTCCACGACTTCTGGGAGGAAGTTTTAATCGTGGAGGGCAGCCTTTACGATATGGCTAAAAAAGAAACCTTTCTGGCCGGTTTTTATGCCTGCCGGCCACCGGGAATGACCCATGGACCGTATAAAATTCCATACGGGTGTGTCACTTTTGAAATCAGATACCATAAGTGATTCAGATCGAATGACGAGTGACGAATGACGAGTGACGAATGACGAGTGACGAATGAAGGGATCGCTTTGCTCTGTCTTTTAATATAATAAGGAGAAAAAAATTGGAACTAGATCTTGTGTTGGAGAGCAAACAGGAGCGCCGGGAGCTGCCATTTCGTTACAACCGTATGGTCAACGCCGGCTACGTGGGCAAAAACCAGGAAGAAGTTCGCCGGCACCTAGAAGAACTGGCCGCAAAAGGCATTCCCGGGCCGAAATCGATACCGGTTTTATACCCGGTGGTTTGCAATGTGCTTAGCCTCGATCCAGCGATTGAAGTCTACGGCAACGAGACATCCGGAGAAGTAGAATATGTTCTGTGTGTCGTCACGGAAGATGAAATTTATGTCGGATTGGGCAGCGACCATACGGACCGTCATTTGGAAGAAGTCGATATTCCGAGAGCAAAGCAAATTTGTCCCAATTTGATGGGCCGCACGGTTTGGCCCTTGAAAGAGGTTGAAAATCACTGGGATGATCTTCTGATGAACGCCAATGTGGTAAAAGACGGCAAGGACAGTCTTTACCAGGAAGGTCGACTGGGGTTGCTTTTGAATCCGGTGGAGCTGATGTCCTTTGTAAAGAGCAAAATTGCAAGTCCTTTGGAGAATCTGATCATCTTCTCCGGAACCATGGGAATGTTGGCGGGAGAATTTATTTTCAGTCAAAAATTTTCGGCCAAGCTGATTGACGAAAAACTGAACCGTCGCCTTGAAATCTCCTATGATATAAAACCGCTGGACTACCTCAGGGTGGACTAAGTTAGGCCTTTACCGGGTTTTTTCTGACATCCTGTTGTAGGGAACGCAAGTGTTTAGGTTTCAGCAATTAAAAAATTTCAAATAACAAATCATAAATACCAAACAAATTACAATGTCCGAAATTCAAAATTCCAAACAATTGGTTTTTGATCTTATTTAAGATGTGGATATTGTAATTTGGTGCTTGTAGATTGTTATTCCCGATATATCTGGGTTAGAATGCTTAATTTACAACATTGGCATTTACACTGGAAGGTGCCAGAGAAGGATCACTATGAGAGTCGCATCAATTCAGATGTCTGTCGTTGAAGGAGACAAAGCAGCCACCATTGACAAAGCCATTGAAAATATACATCGCTGTGAAGGGAGCGATCTCGCTATTTTACCGGAAATCTGGAACATCGGTTTCATGAGCTTTGACCGTTACCTCTCCGAGGCCGAGGACAGTGCGGGTCAAACCCTGAAGAGGCTGCGCACAGCGGCAAAAGAAGTGGGTGTTTATTTGCACACAGGCAGCTTCGTGGAAGAGAAAAAGGGTAAGTACTACAACTCCAGTTATCTGATTTCACCGGATGGGGATGTGCTGGCAAATTATCTCAAAGTACACCTCTTCGGCTACAATTCCAAAGAAACCCAGCTCTTATCCCCCGGTGATTCAATTGTCACGGTCGGCACCCCTTGGGGTACATTTGGTCTCGCCACCTGTTATGATCTTCGCTTTCCCGAATTGTTCCGCAGAATGGTTGAACAAGGCGCCGAAATCTTTCTGGTCTGCTCGGCCTGGCCGTATCCGCGACTCGAGCACTGGTTGATGTTAAACCGGGTGCGGGCCCTGGAAAACCAGTGCTTTTTGATATCGGCCAATTCCGTGGGCTTTAATCAGGGTATCCAGTTCGTCGGCCACAGTTTGATCACCGATCCCTGGGGCACTATACTAGCCGGCGCGGGTGACAAGGAAGTCATCATCAAATCCGAAATCGATCTGGGCGAACTGGAATCCGCTCGGCAGCAGTTCCCGGCCCTGGCCGATCGTAAAGATTGGCTGAAGGGGGCAGGAACCTAATTGCAATTGGTAATTAGGAAAAAAGGAGAAATATCATGGCGAATTTAGAAGTGAATTTTTGTGGTGTTCGCATCAAGAATCCGCTGGTGGCGGCTTCGGCCGAACCGACATTAAATGCCAACAATATGAAAAAATGCATCGATACCGGCGCGGGCGGCGTTATTGCCAAGACCATGACGGACTCGCCGGAAATGCGGGAGCTGACCACCCGGGCCAAATGGCGGTTCTTAAACCAGCGCCATGAAGTCTGTCGCGGGAAGGTCCCCCGTGGTTTCAGTCTTTACAGTCGCAGCGGCCTGGCCATCGAACCACCGGAAGACTTTGTCAAGGAAATCAAAGAGACCTTGAAATATGCGAATGACAATGGTGCCGTTGTCATCGGCAGTATCGGTTCCATCGAGCTCGACGGTTGGGTGACCCTGGGCAAGCAGATGGAAGAGGCCGGGGTACCGCTCATCGAGCTGAATTTTGGCTGCCCGCATCCGAAACTTATGCCCGGCGTGCGCACGGGCATGAACGTCGGTCAGGATTTTGATTACGCCTGTGAGATCACCCAGGCCGTCGCCGAAGCCGTCGGGGTGCCGATCATGATCAAAGTGACTCCCCAGGTGACGGATCTGGTGGAATTTTCAGGCAGGCTCAGGGATGTGGGTGCCGCGGCAGTCACTCTGACCAATCGTTTCATCGGTTTTGTCCCGGACATCGAAACCGGAAAACCCTTGATATATGGTCAGGCCGGCGTCGGCGGACCCTGGACCAAGCCCCTGACACTGCGCTGGATCAATGAAGTCAGAAAAGCCTACGGCGGCGAAATTTTCATCGCCGGCACCAACGGTGCTTACGACTGGCGGGATATCGTCATGTTTGTCATGAGTGGCGCCCATATTGTGGAGATGTGCTCGGCGGTGATGTGTTATGGCTACGGCTGGCTGAAAAAGCAGGTCGAAGGCCTGGAAAACTTCATGGATGAGAAGGGATACAAGACCATTGATGAAATGCTGGGAATCGCCTCGGATGCCGCCATGGCGTACTGCGATATGCCCGCTGAAAAAGCACGGGTCATCGAGGAAAATTGCATCAACTGTAAAATGTGCCTGAAAGCCTGTTTTGCCGACGCCATGCAGGATGGCGAGAAACATACCTGGGTCAATACCGACAACTGCATCGGCTGCGGTGGATGTTACTCGGTGTGTCCGGCGGAAGGCGCCATTGAGATCGACGTCGTATCCGAATCCGAAAGCTGTGAACCGATGGTGCAGCATTAGTCGGGCTGGTAAAAACGATACCACTGTCGGCTTGTCAAAATATGCTGTCACAACGGTTGACAGGAAAGGAACCGGGCGCATCAGATTATGAAACCTATTTTGCGATTCCTATCAAATGAAGAAATTCAAATCATCCACCAATCCGCCCTGCAAATATTGAGTTCAATCGGCATGCGTCTCCCCCACGACAAGGCCCTCGCGCTGATGTCGCTAAACGGGGCTGAAATCGTGGACGAAAATGTGGTTCGAATTCCGACGCGTTTGGTCGAGGCCGCCATCGAATCGGTGCCGAAACGAAAAGATGTGACGCTTTTCGGCCGTGACCCGAGACATGATGTCACCTTTGAAAAACACGAGCCTGCCCTGGCCTGCATGACCATGGCGGTGAGTGTCATTGATCCCCACAGCCGACAGAAGCGGCCGGCAACCAACGTTGACCTGGCGGCCTTGACGCGCATTGCCGACCAACTGGAAAGCATCCGAGTCAACGGCGGTCTGGTGACCCCCCAGGAGGTTCCCGGTGATTTCAACGATTGGTACACGTGGGCCACGACCATCAAAAACACGACCAAGCATATTACCGGCGGAATGCTGGGAGCCCGCTGTGTTCGGGACGCCGCTAAAATGGGGGCAATTGCGCTTGGGGATGAGGACCTGTTTCGCGAGCGGCCCTTTATCTCCGGGTGGGTACTGACTCTGCCGCCGCTTGCAATCGATGCGGAATCCCTGGAAGCCCTCGTGGAAATGAGTCGCTGGAAGATACCGGTGATGTTAAGCTCCGGTCCGATACTGGGGACCTCTTCACCGGTAACGATTGCCGGCACCCTTGCCCAGGCGCATGCTGAAATTCTGGCATGCATGGTTGTCTCCCAACTGGTCAATCCCGGTGCGCCCATAATTTATACCAGCTTTGCACGCGGCATGGATATGAAAAGCGGTAATATTTCAATGGCCTGCCCGGAATTCGGCATTCTTAAGGTCGCCATGGCTCAGATGGGCAAATTTCTGGATCTTCCCATTCGGA
>CAMYLH010000243.1 GCA_947259065.1 uncultured Desulfobacterales bacterium | reverse complement strand
CTGAATATCCTCAGAGACAAAGTCACAAATCAGATCGATCACTTTATAAATTTGCTGTTCAGCAAGTCCCTTCCAGTTGCGGAAACGAACACCTTCCAATGCATTGCGGGCGCCGATATCCATATCTATCGAAACATAGATATAGGGTGTTTTAATATTCTTTAATAATGCTTTCAGTTTGCTCGGTTTGGTTAAGCACTCTTCCTTGGTGATTATTTTTGCGCCCCGCCGTTTGAGGCCGGAATAAACCCCAGTGTAGCGGGCAATTCGCGAATCTTTGAGGCGCATAGCGCGCTTTTCCGGATAATCGCTTACCCCGATGAGATATAGCTGAGCAGGCGTTAATATTTGCTCTTGCAGCAGGTGGTGGATAAACGAGCTGGCATTGTAGCTGTCCGTCCGATTATACAAAAAGGGATCATGGCGATCGTAAACGGAATTCGGGTTGGTATCGATATCGTACTGGATCGCTTCCCCCACTAGCGGCATTGGAACGGCATCCGTGTGACTGTCTACAATGATAAGGGATAGATTCTCTTCCCCGAGATGACGTGCCAGGGCTTTATAGACCCCCCCGGTAAGCGAATGATCCACTGCTACCATACAAGGAAGATTCGGTAGTACTTGCCGTTTTACAAAATCATCCACTTCGGAAGCGGTCTGGCGACAGCCGTCCTGATCCATAAACCGGATAAACTCGTCCACCACCAGTTTCTGCCGATCCTGGCCTTGCGGCAATGGCCGCAGCCAGGACGGCACCGGCAATGAGCCTTTCGCTTTATACAGCTCTGCAGGAACTTCTTGGCGGATAAGATCCAAAATATAATCAAAGGGATCATCCGATGCGCCGGAAAGAACAACACCCGCTTGCTTTTCTTCCATGGCGTCATGTTTTTCGTCGCAATCCAGGGGGCAGCCGAAAAAAATGACTTGTTTATCGTTTGGGTTTAACATTTAGCCTATCTTAAAGTAATCATCCCGTGCTTTTCTAATCTGCTGCAAATTTACCAGCGGTGAACCCGGTGCAATCCCGCAGCCGGGAGCTAAAAAATCGGTCTCATTTTCGAGTGCCGCAATGGTTTCCTGGTAGCAATCTTCCGGCGTACCGTTAAACAGGGTCGTGGCCGTGGCCACATTGCCGAAAACCCGCACATTCTTTTCATGAGCGACTTGAACGGCCTGCTTCATATCCGCTTTTTCTTCGATGCTGATGCCGGCAACCCCGGTTTCACACATAAAGGGAATGATCATATCAGTATCGGCGCAGATGTGTAAGACAACCGGGCCTTTGATTTTTGCAACCATATCGGTCAACATCGGCTGAACGAATTGTTTCCACGTTCTAGGGCTCATGAGCGCCGGGCTCGATGAGGGTTCGGCGAAGACGTAGTAATCGGCGCCTTGGTCAAAGGCCCAATTGGCCACATCGGTCACCACCTCTTTGGTGACATCCAGCACCTGCCGGACCTGGTCCGGTTTCTTAAACGTCCATCGCATGAACTGTTCCGTCCCCACCAAATTGCAGGCAGCCGTCCAGGCCCCCTCGCTTTCGCCAAAAACCGCCACGTCATCACCGAGCTTGTTCTTTAAAATCTTGAATTGCTCCTTGTAGGCCGGAAAGCGTCCGAGTTCAAACAGGTTATCCGGATAGGCCAACCCATCCAGGCTGTCGGCATAGGGATGCACCTTGATAAATTTCTGCACATCGATTTTGGGTTCACCCAGGGTACACCCCAAAACCTCACTCACCGGCGTGATGTCCCAGCCCATGGCCTTGCACCATTCGAAACCAGCCTCGACGTAACCCAGCGCCAGTGTCGCCATCGCTTGCGGATCCGTATCGGCCAGCGGTCTTTCGGCCCCTACTTTTTTCATAATATCCACAACGCCATAAGTAGTGGTACAGCCGACCGGCGTGTAATCCACTTCTTTGCCTGCCAGACGGTTCATAAATCTTTCTTTCAAATTCATCTCATTTTCCTCCTTTAGTCAGGTTTAATACAGACGCTGGCCGCAAGCTTCCAGTCTGATCCAACAGGAAACTTTGATATAATTCGTTCAGCCACAAAGACACCAAGGCACCAAGATTACGGTGAAATTTATGGATTCCATAACCATAAGAGACCGAATGATTTAAAAGACATATCATCGCTTCGTGTCTTAGTGCCTTAGTGGCAAAACTGTTATCTTCATATAAATCCTAAACCGCCAGATGATCCTGAATAATTTGCGGATTGCCTACTAATTCAGCAGTGGTTGCCACACCGGCAATTTGGCCTTTGGTGCCCATGAGGTAATGGCGGCCGGCCACCTTGAGGGCCATCCGGTAGTTTTGCTCCACGACCAGCAGCGTAATGCCTGAATTGACACAAAAGTTTTGAATGCACTCCGTGACGGCATTCACCAGCAGGGGCGATAATCCCTGTGAGGGCTCGTCTAATATGATGATTTTCGGATTGCTGATCAGCGCCCGGCCGATAGCCAGCATTTGCTGTTCGCCACCGCTGAGGGTGGCGCCATCCTGCTTGGTCCGATCCGATAATACCGGAAACTGATCATAAACCCTTTCCAGCGTCCAGGACTTGTGGCCGTTTGCGGGACGAGCAGCCAACTTTAGATTTTCTTCCACATTCAGGCCCGGAAAAATATGCCGTTCCGCCGGTACATAGGCGACACCCAACTTGGAAACCTTATGCGCCGGGAGTTTGGTAGTGTCCTTTCCATCAATGGATATACGGCCGGATCGCGGCGGCGTCAGCCCCATAACCGATCGTAGCGTGGTGGTTTTACCCACGCCGTTGCGCCCTAAGATCGAAACGGCTTCGCTTTCGTCCACATGCAGGGACAGACCCTGAATAACATGGCTTTCACCGTAATAGGTGTGTATCTCTTCAATATTCAGGAGCTTATTCTTCTTTTCCAAGATAGGCCTCCCTGACCATCTGGTTAGCCCTGATATCTTCCGGCTGGCCCTCGGCAATGATACTGCCATAATGCAGCACAGTGATACTGTCGGAAATACTCATCACAAGGTCCATATCGTGTTCAACCAGCACGATGGAAATCTCCTCGGCCAGCCCCCGAATCAATTCAGAAATATGGCGGGTTTCAGCCGGGGACATGCCGGCAGTGGGTTCATCCAAAAATAAAATACTGGGATTGCCGGCCATGGCAATGGCCACCTCCAATACCCGTTGATCGCCATAAGCCAAATTCTTCGCGGGCTCAGCGGCCAGATCCTGTAGTCCCAGGCGTTCCAAAATGGCCCAGGTCTCTTCGGTAACTTCCCTCAGACTTTTTTTAAGCGAAAATACCTTCAGCGAACCGCCTCTGCGGGCCTGTTTGGCAATCCTCACATTTTCAAATACACTCAAATTCTGGAAGACACTGGTAATCTGAAACGTCCGGCAAATACCCATTTTGACCAACTCATGGGTGGGCTTATTGGTAATTTCCATACCCTGATAAATCACTTTGCCGGAACTGGCCGGAATACGCCCGGTGACAATGTTGATAAAGGTGGTTTTGCCGGCACCGTTCGGACCAATGATGGATCTGAGTCCATTTTCTTCTATATTGATGCAAATGCAGTCCGTGGCCATCACGCCACCGAAATGACGGCACAGATCTTCCGTACACAGAAATGCTTCCATTTCTCAGCAATTATTCCTTTCGCAGCCGCTTAAAATAGGCACCCAGGCCAACAAATCCTGTTGGCATAAACAAAACCAGCAGGATGACCACAATTCCTAAATATATCTCCCAGTGTTCCGTCATGGTACTGATGTAATCCTGAATATAAATAAAGATAGCGGCACCCACCAAGGGTCCCCATAACGTGCCCATACCGCCAAGCAACACCATCATCAGCACGCCGGCGCCGGCAAATGCACTCATGGTGGTGGGCCCGATATAACCTTTGTAAAGAATGAACAGTGCACCCGCAACACCGGCCAACATGCAGGCCAGCAACCAACCGAAGAGTTTAAAACGGCGGACATTGATGCCGACGAAGGCCGCCCGTTCTTCATTTTCTCGAATCGCTTCCAAAACCGCGCCAAACGGCGAATGGATGATGCGGCGGGTAAGAATGAAGCAAATAACGACAATGCTCAGGGTAAAAAGATACATGACCGTTGGATCACCGGAATTGCCGATCTCCCACCCAAAGAGTGTAATGCTTGGATTGGGCATCCCCATCAGACCGTCGTCGCCGCCGGTGAGGCCGTACCATTTCCAGACGATCGTGTGAAACATCATGCCAAAAGCGAGGGTGAGCAATGCAAATGCCAAACCGCCGGTACGAACTTGGACCCAACCCACCGGCAGAGCAACCAGGGTGGCAAAAAAAACCCCGGCCAGACATGCCATCCACAGAGAGGTCGGCGAAATGTGGATCAGGACAAGACCGACCACATAGGCACTGATACCCAGATAAGCATTGTGCATAAAAGACAACAGCCCCGTATAACCGAGAAGCACATCCAAACTCATGGCCAATAATCCGTAAATGAGCATTTCGTTGACCAGGCTGATGTAAAATCGATTGGTTATAACAAAGGGAAACAAAGCCAACGCGGCCATGATCAAAAGGATGACTGCAATTTTCAGTGCTGAAGTGCCCTTCGGTGCATCCGGTATCGTCGTGTGATCCGTCATCACTCGAATCTTCCTTCTCCTAGCAGTCCACGGGGCATAAA
>CAMYLH010000242.1 GCA_947259065.1 uncultured Desulfobacterales bacterium | reverse complement strand
AATCTTTCTCTTCAGCCGATAATGGGTTTTTATGCGGCCGGAGAAGTTACCGGCGGAGTTCACGGTGCCTGCCGTTTGGGCAGTTGTGCTATTATCGACTGTCTGGTCTTTGGGCGTATTGCAGGTAGGCATGCTGCATCCCAGAAAAAGGTTTAGGATGAAACGATTAGCGGTTCAGCCCGGCTTGCGACCGCCGAAGCCGCCAGTTCGATGGAAACAAGACTCCAGATGGAACACCAGAAGTATAGCATACGCTGAGGATCGCCGCCGATCCACCGTGAACTGAAAACCGCACCTGCCGACTCGATCCGTATCCCCAATTCACTCCTCTTCTTGCAGAGACACTCAAGATTAAATCAATCCTGCCGATATAAGATCAAAGGATTTTAAAAGGCTGTCTTAGCAGGAAAAACCAATCATGCTCAATGAAATGATAATGTACTCAATCGTGGGCTTTAGTATTTTTGCCGCTATTTATTTACTGATAATATTCGGAAGTTAAGTAAATAAATTTTTCCATCCCGGCTTCGTTGCTTTATTTCAATTCCTCAATTCCCGAATCTCTCAATTCTCATATCTGTGTATATCTGTGACCATCCGTGTCCTGATTTTTAAATCTCGTGCAAAGGTAGTTCTCCAGGTCGCTGAGCAAACCGATTTGGTGATCGGTGAGATCTCCGGTTTGTTTCAGACGCTTTATTTCAATCAGGGCGCCTGCCGGGGTTATTCGGCTTTCTTGCCGGTAGTCCACCATCGCATCCGCTTCCTTTGACGGATTAATACGTCCCATGTACAGTTTGAATTCCCCGCTAAATTTTGCAGCGATAGCTCCCGGATAGTTTCGGCAAATAATGCGCCAGGCCAGGGTGCGGGCGTCCGGGCTCGAAAATTGTTGGATCAGATCGGCCTTTTCTGCCAAAGATACCCGGTGAAATTTTCGGCATAATTTCTCATCAGCCCGGGAATAAAACCCTATTTGATATAGAGCGGCGTCGGGGTCTAAATTCGGGATGAACGGGTAGCGGTACTCGCGGTAATATTTCACAATTCTTTGAAAAAGGTCGTGATTTTCCTGCAGCCATTTCAGGTTTTCTTCAAAGAGCGTCTTGCGGTCCTTTCCGATTTTCCTCCAATATCGATCGTGGGGCGGCAGCAATATCCCCGGCTCCCCAAAGCGTTTGCGGACGACCCAGGTCGTTTCGGCAATGGACTCAGGGTTGGTTTCGCAAAGCTGCGGCAGATCCAAGCGCAACCACAATGTTTGATTCGGGTAGGGGATCGATGTCCCGATAGATATCGCCGGGATCTGATAATTTTGGGCGGGACCGTATTCGCCGCTGACAATCAATCCCAGGCAGTGATCGCCAGCGGCACTTTGCAGTGCAACCGGCAGTTCAGCCATTCGATGAGCATCTGTCTCCTTATCAAAATAACCGACCAAATACCGCCACATCTTTTCTTTTTTTAAGAAGCGTCGGGCTAACTCAACCGTGGCTGCCACATCTACGATAGCTTCATGGGATTGACCGGATACGAGTCGGTTGGCGGAACTCAGGTGCTCTAATTTTAACGATGGTTTGCCGTCGATTTCGGGCCAGCTCAACACGTCTTTTTTGTACAGCCGGTATATAATGGTTATCGGAAACAAATCCATACGGCTGCAGCCATTCTTGAATTGGTGAGTATATGGCGGCAGTAAGTTTCTGTGAAATGAGAACCGCAAAAACTCATCATCGAATCCCATCGTGTTATAGCCCAGGCTGGTGGTGGCGGGTTGATTCATCAACCGATGGATTTGCTCGACAGCTTCGTATTCACACAGTCCATCTGAAAACTCGGTGACGGGTATGCGATTGGTAAGAATCGCCGCCGGAGACGGGATGACGTCCGAGCGCAGTTTGACTGTGACGGCATGGCGGTCTATTTCGTTAAGCCGGAGGTCTGTGCGAATGGCGGCAAACTGCAAGACCTGGTCAAAGGCCTTGTTTAACCCCGTGGTTTCTATATCGTAAAAAAGATAACTGTCGGTCATGAGATCACGCATGTCACCGTCTGCAAGAGATTGGTTTGACCTACAAATACTACATATAAATCGAATAGGATAGCTAAATAATAGTTGAGTCTTTGAATATAAAAAATTCCAAGCTCCAAATAACAAATATCAAACAATATCCAAATTCCGAACTCCAATGTTCGAAACAAGTTTTGGTTTGCCGCAGGTTTTTCCTTCGGTCTGAACTCAGGCAGAATGAAGCTAATCAGAGACAGGCTAATCGATTTGATTCAATGTAATCTAAGATTTGTTTCGGAATTAAATTTTGTGATTTGAGATTTAGAATTTATGAACGGTTACAGGTTTAAATTCTCACTTCAACGGGCATCGATGCTCAAATCATCCGGGCTGTAACCGAATGCCTCTATAAGTTTGTGGGCTGTTTTAGCAACTTCGTCAGGGAACATTTTAGTTTCTAGATAGATATCCGTCTCTTTAATTTTTTCCGGAATCCGCAGCTGATCCGAATAGCGGGAAAAGTATGGTTTTTGATTGTCGGATATCCATAGTACCTTCTCGAAATCCTTTTCGTGAGCCGAGACTAAATACTCGCACAGGATCGGGAGCACTTCATCCCAAGCGCGAACGATGTGGGTATACCCTATAAAGGAAAAGGATTTAATGGATTTGTCCGAATAGCTTTCGGATTCTTTAGATTTTTCGTTGTTTGGATTACCTTTTGAGGTCGTTGGGGTCAGTTTGTCATCGCTATCCATTATCTCCGATTCCAAGCTGGTGGAGGGAGGTGCGGTCACGGTACTGGGAATATCCGTTATTAACCATTCGTCTACATGCTTGCCCATAAACGTTTCAATCGATTTGATGTCGACTTTATAGCCACACAGCTTTTCGGTCTGCAAGCTTAACAATTCGATAAATATCTTATTGGGTTGAGATATGATCTGATTCCAGGCTTTGGGTAGAAAATCGGCTGCCATTTTTTGCTTTTTGTCACGGAAAAGATTCTTAGCGGTTTTTAGCGCCTGACCCTTGGAGACTTTATTCATGGTGAGCAAATCGAGCAACCGGGGGACAAACGTCTTCGGTTCTTGCGAAAATAAATCGACAGAATAAAACCATTTTTGCTTCCAACTGCCATTGGATGAAGTTAAATAGAACCACCACGTTATTCCGTTGGTCAGCACGGCGATGTCGGCGCCTTCTGTGGAGGCAATCTCAACGAATTTTTTTTGATGGTTATCTAATTTTTCGCTGACTCTTTTAACCTCGACGAATATTTTTTTGGTATCTTTTATCCGCAGGGCGTAGGACACATGCGATGAATTCGCCGCATGATCGGGACAAACCTCATCCACATTAAAAATGTCCCAACCTAAAAATGAAAGCATCCGCAAAACCACAGCCTGTTTCGTGGAAGCTTCATCAAAAGAGGATAATTTTTTATTTGACTTCAGGTCCTTGATAAACGATAGAATTTTTTCCTGCATGATTTTCTCCGGATCTTCATACGTCGCGAAAAATATAGAAAGTAGTTTTAAAAAAAGGCTAAAACTAAATAGATGTATAAAAAGTTATCGGTAGTTATTGATAAAACTTAAGAAAATTGAATATAAATCGGAATTTTTTATAAAAGTTCAGCCAACCGCAGAGAACGCAGCCTCCGGTCCATAGGGCCTAGCCTCTCTCATAGCTGTAAGCCGCGAATATTTTTAAATGAAAAATAACTTTTGCTAAAATTACAGATTAAACCAGTTTTCTTTCAATAATTTCATCAACAGTTACGCCCATATTAACAAGCTCTTTGAAGTAGTAGCGACGGGAAGCCGCATCAAGCTGTTCCGGAGCAAACAATCCCTTTTCGACAAATAGGTCATCCACCAGCAGTTTAACGAAAACCGAGGCACACTGGCCCGTAAGATAGGCCTCATGGCTCAGCCCGGCTTTTTCAAAGGATTCCACCAAACCCGGTGCATTGACATAACCGTCAATCCGCACAGCCGAACCTTCTTTGTGTCCTTCGGCCCTCACCAGAAATGCACCTTCTTCCAAAATCACCCCGTCATCGATGATGGACTTGATTTCTGCCGGATATTTGGGGGCAGGGGGGCATAATTTGAGAACCAGATCCATCGGCACGATACGGGTATCCTTGACTGTGACGACATCGGTCGAAAGTAAGCCCATTTTATAAAGCACTTCGGCAAGCTCTACGCCCGAACCGCCATATTTGAAATCGACGTTCTTGACACCTTTGAGCACTTTATCCGCCAGCAACCCCATGGTAACCGGTTCATCATGCTCATGATCAACCATACGAACCTCCCGATCGATGCCCCTGAGCTTCATCATCACCGGACGGCTGAAGGGTTTATCGGTCACATGGGCACCGTTTTCATAGCGAAAGGTTTTAAAGGCCATGTCTCCGAAGGCGACCTCCGGCGACCACCAGAAAGGGGTAAACCGTTCCGTCCAGACGCCCTCATAAACAAAAATGCCGATGGTATCACAGCTATCCATCTTGTCGACGGATTCTCTTGCGATGACATTGGCAAGTCCCGGGCTCGAGCCGCAACCGACAAGGGCAGTCAGCCCTTTTTCTTCGAATTTTTTATGCCACTCTGAAAAAATCAGCTTGTAACTTTCGACGAAACCGATGGACTCCATGGGGCCGGCCATATCCAGATAGGA
>CAMYLH010000241.1 GCA_947259065.1 uncultured Desulfobacterales bacterium | reverse complement strand
ATGGGATCATCGCGCCGGGAACAGGGTCGTCGCTCAAATGAGACGTTGCGCAGCGTCAAGCTGCAGCGCCCGTTTTATATGGGCGTCCGGGAAGTCACCAACAAGGAATTCAGACAGGTTTTTGCCAATCACAACTCCGGTGCAATCAATGGCCACAGCCTGAATCGGGATCCATTGCCCGTGGTAGCAGTCACCTGGCAACAAGCAGCGCTGTTTTGCAACTGGTTGAGCGTCAAAGAATCATTGCCCCCGGTATATGTTAAAAAAAAAGACGGACTGATAGCTGAAAATCCCATGGGCATCGGCTATCGGCTTCCTACCGAGGCCGAGTGGGAATATTGCGCCCGTTTCAATCATAACGCCAAGGCCCTGAAATATCCCTGGGGAAATAAATTTCCGCCGAGCGGTAGTGCTGGAAATTTTGCGGATATATCCACCAAAGGCTTGCTGACTTTCTATCTGCAAACATATAATGACGGTTACGCGGGCACCGCGCCGCCGCAAAAATTCAAGGCCAGCACGTTGGGTCTGTACGATATGGGAGGTAATGCAGCGGAATGGACCCATGATTATTATTCGATTTATCCTTATCGTGCCGATAAAGTATATATCGATCCCCTGGGGCCTGAAGACGGAAAACATCATGTCGTGCGGGGGGCCGGCTGGAATCAGGCCGGCATCGGTGAATTGCGGCTTTCATACCGCGATTATAGCAGCACCAAGCGTCCGGATCTGGGTTTTCGGGTGTGCCGGTATTTGAAATAAAAGAAACGTGCCGTATACTAAGTTCAGACCTGGTTGAATGGTTTACTGGTTGAATGGTTGATTAGGTAAATTACAGTCATCATTTTAGAATGTTACGATTGTTGCTGAAAGATTTTGGGGACACAGAATTGTCCTTTCTTTTGAAACAGGAAGTGACCAATTATGTTGCAATTGTGGGATAAATCCATATTTACAACCACTTAACCAATCAACGATATCTGGCATACCACAATGTTAGATCATTTTCTCAATATGAAAACACTTAACAAGAGTATATCGGCACTGACCGTATCGATATTTATTATGATGGTACCGTTGACTCGGGGGATGGCTCCGATTGCGCCGGCAGAGAACAGCGCGCGGACGGAATCCATGCCCTCAACCACCGTCAGGCAGAAACCGATGATGTTGGCTGAAAACGAGGAAAACACAGCTGGGGACAAATCTCAGACGGCAACCGGTATAAAAGACCAGGCATCGGAGCCGGAATCGGCTCCCGGGACCGACAAAAAAGACCCGTCAGCCAAATCGAAAACAGCGCCCTTGAAGCCCTTTAAGCCGTCCGAAGAAATAGCGGCAGAGCAGGCCGTGGATTTTCCGGTCGATATATGAAATTTGAGGTTTACCGGTTTGCCGGTTTGCCCGTCAGCTTAACATATTGCCGGCCAACTGGAAAACGGGTCAACGGGCTAACCCTAAATGAGCGAAAAGAGCTCAATTTGGATTAAACTTTAAACCGGATAAATATTATGAGAAAGAACTTCCCCATCTCATTTGAATTCATCTATCAATTGTTCTCCCTGGTGCTGTTTATCATCATTGTGCATGCCGCTTATGTGGCCGTGATCCGTCCGAAAGCCGATATGATTCTGGCCAAACAGGCCGCCATGCTGGATGAGGACAAATCACAGGTTACCGAACGATCCGTATTTGTTTTGATAAAGGACTATGAGCAGGAGGCCTGTTTCATTCTGATGTTCTGGGCGCTGGCCATCATGGCCTACAAAAGTATTGTTGCCATCCGGCATCGCGCGTTGTTACAAAAAGACCTGATACCGCTGGCAGAGGCGGTACGCATTCTGCCCGAAGATACCCGCAGTCTTTCCCGGCAGATTCAAGCCCTGCCGCCTCAACAGCGAAATGCCCTGCTCCCCAGGGCTCTGCTGGCGGCGTTGCACAGGTTCAGTACCACCCGAAACATACAGGATGCCGCCGCTGCCACTCACGCCTATTGTGCCGCGGAAGCCGAACGGCTGGAATCCGATCTCTCCATGATCCGCTACATTGCCTGGGCGATTCCGTCAGTGGGTTTTATCGGCACCGTGCGGGGCATCGGACAGGCCCTTGGACAGGCCCACAAAGCGATTGAAGGTGATATCTTCGATGTCACCACAAGTTTGGGCGTGGCCTTTAATTCAACCCTGATCGCCCTGTTAATCAGTATTGTGCTGATGTTTCTGTTGCATCAATTGCAATCGCTTCAGGAGCACTATGTCATGGACACCGAAGCGTATTGCGAGGAGAAACTGACAAGACACCTGCATACGCAATAAACAGCAGACATATGCCTTTCGACAGAGGGAAAACGATATGAGCCTGATTGGCCTTGAAATCAGTGATGCCGGTATTATTGCAGCCTGCGGCACAGCTGCCAAACTGCTTGAGCTTGACGGAAACGCCCTTACAAGCCCCGGTTTTGCACTACCGCAAAGGGATCGTTTGTTGCTGGGAAATGAAGCCGAAGGCAAGGCACACCTATTTCCGCGTCAAATCCTGAATCGTTTCTGGGACCAGCTGGATACCGAACCCCTGGATCAACCCGATAAATATACGCCCCAAAATCATGCCGAAATCGCTTTCCATCATTTGTCCCGCATCTGGCAAGTTATTCAAAAGCACGGTGATGAAATTGTCCTGGTGGTTCCCGATTTCTATAACCGTCAGCAGCTAGGGCTTATCCTGGGTATCGCCCAGGAGTTGTCCATGGACGTCAAAGGGTTCGTTCCCATGGCACTGGCGGCATCGTCGGTTGCCTGTCCGGGTAAAATGCTAATCTATCTGGATGTTCACTTTCACCGCATCGATGTCATTTATCTTCAGCAGCAGGAACAGCTCACCATAGAAGATTCGGTGGCGACCACCGGCAAGGGTCTGATCCCTCTGTACCGGGAGTGGGTGGAAACGATTGCCCAGGAATTTGTTCGCAACACCCGTTTTGACCCTCTCCACCAAGCCACCTCGGAACAGGAGCTGTACGATCGTCTGCCCGCAGTCCTATCACATTTGCAGCACAATTCATCCATGGTTTTCGATATGATCGATACCGCCACATCTTATAGCATTACACTCAAGCGCGATCTTTTCACCCGCAAAGCTGAATCAATGTACCAAGAAGTTTGCCGCTTGGTTGAAATGATGCGGAACAAACATGGTAAGGATGATCCGGCGGTAGCTTTACAAGTATCACACCGGCTCAACCGGCTTCCCGGGTGCAGAGAAATGCTGTCTACGATAAAGGATAGTCAAATCATCGAGCTCGACCAGGGTGCCGGTGCCCAGGGCGTTCTTAAACTCTGGCAGCAGTTATCAGATCAACGCAACCCTGAAGGGATATCATTTTTCACCAGCCGTCCTTGGCACCTTTCCGACTTGGAACATGGTATGGTGCCGTTGGCCGAAAAGGCCGCTGAGACATTACCGACGCATCTACTCTATCGCAGCATTGCTTATCCTATCACTGAAAAACCACTTACCATTGGCAGGGAAATCGATGCTGAAAAAACCGGTGTGGGGGTTTATGGCAACACTACCGAGTTCGCAGTCCGGTACTGCACAATCGAGCTTCGCGGCCGGGAAGTTGTGCTCGATGATTACAGCAGCGACGGAATCTTTGTCAATGAAACCCGGGTCAACGGAAGCATGGCTTTGAAACTTGGCCACATTATTCGGTTGGCAACAAACGGTGAACCACTCCAACTGATTGCCTGTCTGAATTGCAATGAAACGTAAACGCTTGAATGTCTTCAGTTTGTCCTTTCTAGACATTATCACCTGCGGTCTGGGAGCGATCATATTGTTGTTCGTCCTGGTCAATGCCAAAGGTGCCGCCCGTCGCGAAACGGTTACGACTGACCTTCGCGCCGAAGCAAACCGCATTGAAAACCAGGTGCTTGAAAGCAAAAAACAATTAATCCTGGCCCGCAATATACTGGAAAAAACCCTGGTAGAACTGGCGCAAACCCAGGGACTCTCCCGCCAGGTAATTAAAACCATCAAGGAAAAAAAGATCGAGCTGGCCGATAGCGACCAAGATAGCATGGCGTCAACACCCCACGTCAACCAATTAAAAACCGATCTGAAATCCTTGGAAGAAGATGTGAAACGACTGCGGGCTGGGGCCAAGGCCCGGGATGAACTCGGGACAAAATTGCGGCCATTCCCCGGACAGGGCGATCGCCAGTATCTCACGGATCTGAAAATGGGCGGCAAACGGATTTTTATACTGGTGGATTCCTCCGCCAGCATGCTGGACGAAACCGTCGTCGGTGTCCTTCGCCGGCGCAACCTGGCGGTTAGGGATAAACTAAAATCACCCAAATGGCAGCAGACCGCGGCGACCATCGATTGGTTGACCACCCAACTGCCCCCCACGAGCCAGTTTCAGGTCTATACGTTTAATGAAACCGCCGGCCCCTTGATCGCCGGAACGAACGGGACCTGGCTCAAGGCCGGCGAGATAGACAAACTCAATCAAACCGTAGCCGGCATCCGCAAGCTGGTTCCCGAAAAAGGCACCAGTCTGCTGAATGCATTTGATAAAATCGGTGAAATGAAACCGGCACCCGATAATATTTTCCTGTTGTCGGACAGCCTGCCGACGATGGGTGCTAAAAAACCTTGGGGGAAAAGGGTTTCCGGGAAAAAGCGTCTGAGTCTGTTCAACGAAGCGAT
>CAMYLH010000240.1 GCA_947259065.1 uncultured Desulfobacterales bacterium | reverse complement strand
CTTTGATTCGGTCAATCATTTCCTGAGGCACTTTGATAGCGTCGTCGCCGTATCGCTGTTATATTTTTCTAAACCATGTTTAATGCCCATCCTAACATCGGGGCTGTGGCAAAGTAGTATTTTAAATTCGTTTGGCGGGACTCTGCTCAAAGCCTTTTCAAGATCGCAGGAAAACCTGTAATCGTCCGTTCCAGCGACATACAGGTCTGCCAGGCCGCGGGAGAGCTTTATTGAGCTATTGCGCAAAACCCGAATGCCAGCATTTTCCAACTCACTCACAAGGTGCAGCTCGGTAGCCCTACCCTCCCCCTGGTCATGATTTCCCAGCACCGCTATTTTATCGCTACCATCCAAGAAATAAAGGTGGAAGATTGGGGAAAACAAGGCTGACGTGCTCAGTCCTTAAATTGTTTCGTCTCTCAAAGCCGAATCCAAAAAAAGCCGGCACCGACAGCCGCAATCCATTCTTGAGAAATGATCGGCGACTGATTTTTTTACTTAATAAGGATTTCATTTGGGGTGCCGGGCTTTATTCATTTGGGAAATTCTATGCTGATGTCGTAATCGTTTTATTCTCGGACACCTGATTTTTTAAATCGGTGCTCGCCATCATTTGATCGTAATTTTCAGCAATTCTCCCAATAGCTGTACCGTTTTCATTAGCAAAAAAATCCGCCTGAACGGACGCAGCCTCTCTGAACCTTTTGAGTAATTCATCCAATGCAGCAGTAAATTTTTCCCGAAGGTTCATTTCAAATTCATCGAAATTGAATGGCTGAGGTCCTGTAGTGGTCGAATCGGCGACAACGCCGCCAATTCCAGAGTCAGATACCTCTGCTACAGAATTGCTATCATCGTCAGGTACTTTTGCTACAGAAATTGCACCACCGTCAGGTACTTCCGCTGCCGGAGTACCATCATCGTCAGGTACTTCTACCGCAGGAAGACTATCATCGCTATTAAAATGCCCGCCGATTGCACTTATCAGCCCCTCAAAGGCCATCGTAAAAAGATTTGTCTGCTCCTGAACTAAACTTAGCAGATCGTTTGCAAAACTATCCAAGGCCTCTTTAACAGAGGTTTCGAAAGTTCTGACATCCGCCTCAATTGCATTTAGGGTTTCATTGTCGGGAATGGTGCCAATCTCTGTTCTGATAGAGTTTGCGAATTCACCAAAATTTTCATCGACGGCTGCAGGATCAACATAATTCATTGCAGCAAATGAATTTTGTTGGATATCTGAAAAGCCACTGAGATGCGCTTGACAGCAAGAGCAAAAAAATTCTTCAGGTTGACCGGTTGCAGCCGGTGTCTCAGTCTCATCGACTGTAAAGTTTCCCGAAGCCATCTCCGCTTCAAAACAGCACATCTGATTTGTCGGAGTCGATTGTTGGTTGTTAATTGCGCCTTGCCTTGGATATAAATCAAGTGGGCGGTAAGCCTGCATTGCTACTGCGTCCATTTTCATTTAAAACCTCCTGGAGTTGAATTTATGAATCGTACGAACGGCAAGATAATGTATTTGGTGCTCAAAAAGCCCCATGTTGCATGGTAAAATATTCTTGAACCGCATCTTTTGCAAATTGAATGCCACAGTTATTTTATACTTTGCTTTCTCGCAAATAAAACCTTAAAAAAAATATTTCTTTATTAAATATTTTGTATTAATTTAAGCAGATTATAATAAAATTTTATTAGATGTTTTTGAAATTTATACGGAAGAGAAGATCGTGAAGTGCGAACTATTAAAAATCGGCGGTAGGAAATTATTGCCTACATGACCTGAAATGCTGGGCCATTGTTGATCCTGCTTTTATGAAAAAAATCAGTAAAAAGAGAATTCTGGCGGTGTCGTTAGTTCCGTCCGAGCCCCAAAGAAGCGAATAGCTGCGTCTTGCCGGTCGTCATAGGCAATGCGAAGGACGATCCTCAGATGTGCCTTGTCCCCTACAATGGTCGCAGTGACCTCAAAGCCGCTTTCAACCGAGTGCCATGTTACGGTTTCGCCACCTGGTGCATACCGCCTGAAGAATGCTGAACCGTGAGTATATGGGATTTCTTTACCTGCACGAATAAAAATGGATTTAACGACGGGCACCAATTCCACAGCCTGGCGATAACGAACTTGAAGTACGGCCACCTCGCTTGCCCACGTAACACTGTTCGGCAGCATCGGCGCCAAGATCAGGCAATAAAACAGAAATGTTTTAAAACTAAATTTTCCCATTGCTATCATCATCAGGCGTGATAATGACTTTCACTGAATCTCTGCCCTCGACCACCAGCCGGTAACCCTTGACGATTTCTTCCAAGGGCAATTTGTGGGTTATCAGATCATCCACCTCTATGGTCCCTGTTTCCAGAAGGTCGATAGCCTTGAGGATATCCGGCGGTCCGCAGTAATATGAAGTCAGGATTTTGATCTCTCTGGTCCAGAAGTAGTTCAACGGGATTTCTACTTTTTTATCCGGCCCGGGAACCGTAAAAAAAACTATGGTGCCGCCTTTTTCAACCGAATTCCAGGCCTGTTCAACTGCAGAAAGGGCCGAGGCGCACAATATGACGACATCCGCTTTTCTGCCGTTGCGGGCCAGGAGAACCTCAGGCACATTTTCGTCAGCTTCAATGGTAATATCTGCGCCAGCCCGCTCGGCATATACCAGCTTTTGCGGCTGAATGTCGGTTGCGACGACCTTGCAGCTTTTGGCCTTACCGAGTTTCACATGCAACAGTCCGCTCATGCCACAGCCGATTACCAACACCGTTTGCCCTTGCTGGATGGCGGCAAGCTTCTGGGCTCTGACAACGCAGGCCAGCGGTTCCATAAAAGTGCTCTGGTCATAGGAAATGCTTTCCGGCAAAATGTAGGTTCCAGCAGCCACGATCGAAGCCGGCACGAGAACGTATTCAGCAAAACCACCGGGCAGTCTGTCCTTAACATTTGAGCATACCGGATGGAAACCGTTCTTGCAGTAATAGCAGATCATGCACGGTACTTTAGGTGCAACAAATACCCTGTCTCCCGGTTTAAAACCACTCACGGATTCTCCTGTTTCAACGACCTGGCCGCCAATCTCATGCCCGGGTATCAAGGGTGCTCTGGGCAACCGGTACCATTCGACGATATCGCTGCCACATATCCCGCAGGAAATGACTTTGACGAGTATTTCATTTCGGCCGGGCGCCGGCTTGGGCATATCCTCTATTCTGATATCAGTGTTGTTGTACCATTTGGCCACCTTCATCTTTCATACCTCTTACATGAATTTCCAACATACCGGGTAAATCAGTCACACCAGAATTTGCCTTCATACCAATTGAACAATCAGCGACCACCATCAGAGCTGGGGGTATGAGGATGGCCCCTGGAAGGCGCCGCGACCACCTCTGCTGGAGGCCGCTGATTTTTTAAATGATAGGGATGTTAGATATCATATCCATATAACTATTCAACAAAAATTGGAATAAGTTTAACACCAGCTAAATAACCTCAAATGCATGGGGGATCTTTTGTCTTTATCTGCCTTGGCGAGGAAATTTCAACGCCCAATATGTGGGTAGTCGTTGCTCCTATGGTATTTTACGACCTGGTTTCAAAAGCTATCAAATAAGATTTGATGAGCATGATGACTTATGCTAAAGGTTGGCCTGAAAAAAATTCATAATTTTAAGTGCTGAGGCGCCCGGCTGGCAAGGCGCGAAAGCGCAGGAATATCAAACAAATTCCGAATCTCAGGGTAATCAACAGAAAAAGGGGGAAAGGAGCAAAAATCATGGCATTTGAAACGGCCTTTTCGATGGAAACATCCAGCATAAAATATGGTCCCGGAGTTACGCAGGAGATCGGATGGGACATGCAAGAGCAGGGAGCATGCCGGGTGATGGTAGTAACCGACCGCAATATGGCTGAAAGCGATACGGTTGCAGTCGTCCTTGAATCACTTAAAAAATATGACATGGACACGGTCTTGTTTGATCAGACCAGGGTCGAACCTACGGATGTTTCATTCAAGGAGGCTATTCGTTTCGCTAAAGACGGAAAATTCGATGGCTTTGTTGCCGTCGGCGGCGGCTCCAGCATGGACACCGCCAAGGCTGCCAACCTTTACTCAACCCATCCGGCTGATTTCATGACTTACGTGAACCCACCCATCGGTAAGGGAACGCCGGTTCCCGGTCCGTTGAAACCCTTGGTTGCAGTTCCGACAACAGCCGGCACGGGCAGTGAAACAACCGGGGTGGCCATTTTCGACCTGGTGGAGATGAATGCCAAAACCGGTATTGCCCATCGTGCTCTGCGGCCTGCCAAAGGCATCATTGATCCCAACAACACCCGTACCCTCCCCAAGATGATTGCGGCCTGTACAGGATTGGATCAATTGACGCATGCCCTTGAATCATTGACCGCTTTGCCCTTCAGCCAACGCCCGGCACCCGAGCATCCCAAACTTCGACCAGCCTACCAGGGGTCGAATCCCATCAGCCATATCTGGGCCTCGCGCGCCATTGAAATGATCTCTCATAATCTCGTTCGGGTGATTGAGAATCCCATGGACAACGACGCGCGCGGTGCGGATTTGCTGGCAGCCACGTATGCCGGTATCGGTTTCGGTAATGGCGGTGTTCATCTTGCCCACGGCATGTCCTATCCGGTATCCGGCATGGTTCGTGACTATGTCCCCGAAAGCTATCCGCCCGGGCAGCCTCTGGTGCCCCATGG
>CAMYLH010000239.1 GCA_947259065.1 uncultured Desulfobacterales bacterium | reverse complement strand
CCCAGTACCAATACTAAACCCTCTCGTAAAAAAATCGCTTTTCTTAATTTTTACGAGACCATCAGAAAGAAGGTAATTCCGGACAACATGTAATCATTTCCAAATGAAAGGAGAAACGACCCATGAAGAAGAAAATGCAAAAAATGATCATCCCAGCGGTTATGGTGACACTGTACCTGACCATGTTTGGCTGCTCAACGACGCCGAAGACACAGTCCGCGAAAGACGCCCAGAGAGATTCGATACGGGCTATGACCCAACAAACCCTTGCCGGTCTTTACAAAAATGAGCCAGCCGCCAAAGGTGCCGTTGCCGGTGCAGCGGGCTATGCGGTTTTCAGCGATTTCGGGTTTAAAGTTATGTTCATGGGGGGCGCCCATGGCAAGGGGATGGCCGTAGGCAACGCCGCGAAGCAGGAGACCTTCATGAAAATGACGGAACTCCAGCCCGGGTTAGGTGTGGGAGCCGAAAAGTTCCGTCTTGTGTTAATCTTTGAAAACCCGGAGGCCTACAACAAACTCGTGACGTCCGGCTGGGAATTCGGAGTCAATGCGATGGCCGCTGCCAAATCCGGTAGTGAAGGCGGCGCGGCGGCCGGCGCCGTGTCATTTACGGAAGGTGTGAAAATGTATCAGATTAGCGAAACGGGTGCGATTGTCGGCGTGAGCATCACGGGCGCCAAGTATTACAAGGACAAAGACCTTAACTGAGGTTAATATGATGTATCGGAAATCATCCACGACTCTGAAGCAGACGAGGTGCTTTTTTATCATGGCCATTGCGGCCCTCATGCTGGCGGTATTTGTGCCATCGGTGTCCGCATAAGAACAGGCTGATGAGAACAGTGGCTGGGAATTTAAGGAATTGGGGATGTTTCCGGTGATAAGGATTGGGTGGACCCATACGTCGGTGCCCGTGCCCTCTTCGATCTTTCGGAACGATGGGCTGTATCGCTGGATGGAAGCATCGGCGGATTCGGCGTTGGATCCGATTTCATCTGGCACGCTTGGGGTTTGCTTGGCTATCGCTTCCCGATGTTCAGCAAGGAATATGAATCATGTCTGATGATTACACTGGAAAGCAGTTTAAACTCTGGATGTCGGCCACTTATTGCATCGAAGTCGAGGGGCATCTGGACGACAGCTGGTCCGATCGTCTGGCGGGTATGCAGATCAGCTCACGCAAAAGAGCGGATCAATCCAGCATAACCACCCTGACCGGCCGGGTGAGAGATCAGGCCGAGCTGGCAGGGGTGCTCAACAGTCTTTATGAACTGCACCTGCCGATCCTGTCGGTTAAAATAATCAATGAGAGCAATGGCAACCTGCAGGATTCGGATAAAGCATCCCCATCGGGGCCCGAGAGGGAAGATCGAACGGAATGATGGCTTGAATGAAACATAAATATATTTGTCAGGAGGAAAAAATGAAACACAGCAATACCTTAATCGCAAGTATGGCAATCATCCTGTTCCTGATTGTGGGCTCAGGGGTAGCATCTGCCGCCGAAGAAAAATCAGTCGATGAGGTCGCCAAAGAACTGTCCAATCCGGCCGGGTCGCTGGCGAGCCTTAATACCAACATTCAGTACACGGAATACACCGGTGACCTGCCACGTTCTGACGACCAGGAGAGCTGGGCGCTGACGTTGCAACCGACACTTCCGTTCCCGGTGGGTGACAAGGGCCGGAGAATCATATTCCGGCCCCTGGTCCCGGTTCCAATAAATCAACCCGTATTCAATCCCGAAAAAGGAAAGTTCGAAGACGCGGACGTCAACCTGGGTGATATTACCTATGACCTGGTTTATGCCGGCACCCATATGAAAAGCAAAACGAACGGGTTTTTGTGGGGCGCGGGGGCCGCCGGAACCCTTCCGACGGCGACGAACGGTGATCTGGGTGGAAATCAATGGCGGCTCGGTCCGGAAGGTTTCGGCGGGATCATCAGAAAATGGGGCCTGGTCGGCGCACTTGTCAGCCATCAGTGGAATGTCGGCGGCAGCAATGATACGTATTACAGCACCACCACTTCCCAATATTTCTATGCGATTGGTCTGGGCAATGGCTGGCAGCTCGCCTCCTCCCCTGTTATCAGCTACGACTGGCAAGCTGATAAAGACGAGGCCTGGACCGTGCCGGTTGGCTTCGGGGTGGCCAAGACAACCAGGATCGGCAACATGCCCTGGAAATTCCAGTTTCAGGTGCAGAAGTACGTGGTGACACCCGATACCTTCGGCCCTGACTGGCTGGTCAAATTCACGATTACACCGGTCGTCAAAAATGTGCTCGCATCGCTGTTCTGATTGAAGGAGGATAGGTTCAGCCTTCAAGATTCAAAGGTTCAGAGGTTCAAGGTTCAGAAGTTCAGAAGTTAAGAAGTTAAGAAGTTCAAAGGCTCAAAATCTGGAACCCTGAACGGGGAACGCTGAACCTGGAACCTTTTTATGGGTTCAAAGACGTGAAAACAGACGCGAACATCAATTTTTACGATCAAGAAGCGATCTTCGGCACCGCCGGTGTATTTATCAAGTGGTGAACCTAAAACCGTTCGGTGGTTCCAGGCTCAGCCGATTGCTGTCTTGAAAAGTCTACCTGCACCAGGAGGGTGACCCGTCAAATCGAATAAAAAATTTTGTGAAAAGCAATTTTGATATGGCCGCAAAAAGGCACAAAAAGCACAAAAATAAAATTTTAAAAGATTTCGCGAAGCGATTCCAACCTTCATCATTTGTCATTCGTCATTCGATATTCTGCGGTTCGCTGTTTAATCCAGGCCATCGAAGGGGGTAATCCAATCATCAAAAATCGCTCAATTTTGGCGTAGTTTCATACAAAAGGTTTAAGGTCCGCGGAAACACACGGTTTAAATCCTTCAACCCAGAACGGTGAACTCAGAACATGGAACCACATAAGGTTCATCTTTTAACCCAGAACCCGGAACATTGAACCCTGAACTTTAACCTACTAAAGGAGAAAACAAAATGAAAATAAAACAATTATTAACACTGGGGCTTGCAGGACTGATGATGGCTGGCCTGGCAACTACAGCCTGGGCCAAAATGAAGTACACCACCAAAATCCCGGCCAGTGTCATTACGCCGGACACCATGGAGACCCGAATCGGTACTCTGAATTTCGTTAGTGGTGTGCCGACCGAAGAAACTGCACAGAAGGTCTGGGATCAGCTCGACTTCGCACGTGCCGTTGAGGTAATGATCATGACCACGCCCGCGGCCTCGCTGCAGGGATTCCGGAAAGGAATCCAGAAGTGGGGCCCCGACAACGAGACCATGATCTACTGGGACGGGCGCCTGGATTCCAAGGGGTTGCTCCTGACCGGTAACACCACGGTAGTCTATACCTTCATGTGGATTGACCTCAAGGATGGTCCCATGGTCATGGAAACCCCGCCTAACGTGTTAGGCATTATTGATGATGCCTGGTTTCATTACCTCTGCGATTTCGGTGACGCCGGTGATGACAAGGGCAAGGGCGGGAAGTATCTGCTGGTGCCTCCCGACTATAAAGGTGAAATTCCAACCGGGTATTTCGTCAAGAAATCCAAAACCTTTGGCCACTGGCTGGCCATGCGCGGCTTCATGAAGAACTTCGAACCCGATCCCGTGGTAAAGAACATGAAGGAGCACTTCCGTCTCTATCCGCTGGGTAGTGCGCCCAAGGAAGTCAACTGGGTCAACACGGCCATGCAAGACTTCAGCACCCTGCACGCCCAAGACGCCACCTTCTTTGACGAGGTCAACACCACGGTCCAGGAAGAGCTTAATTCTGCACAGGATGCCGAAATGCTCGGGCTGTTGCGTGCCATCGGCATTGAGAAGGGAAAATCCTTCCAGCCCGATGCACGGATGAAGAAAATTCTGGCCGAGGCCGCGCAGGTGGGCACCGCCGTACAGCGATCGATCATCTGGCGTAACCGCGACGAGAGTGTTGTGATGTGGCCTGGCAGTAAGAGCTGGGAGGTCGGGTTTGCCGGTGGCAGTTACGCATTCGAACATGACGGCGTCAGTCTGATCGATGATCGGGTCCGTTTCCATTTCTACGCGACCGGCATCACCCCGGCGATGGTCAAACCACCGATCGGCGCAGGGTCATCGTACGTGATCGGCTTGCGTGATGCCAAGGGGAATGCGCTGGATGGCAGCAAGACCTATCGGATCCACATTCCGCCCAAGATTCCAGCCAAGCGCTTCTGGGACATCACCGTATACGACAACCAGACCCGTTCCCTGCTGCAGACCGACAATCCTTACCCGGGCGTTACCAGTATCGACAAGGCCACCGTGAAGAATGCTGATGGCTCCTATGACGTCTATATCGGCCCCAAGAAGCCCGATGGAAAAGTGAATTGGATCCAGACGGACCCCAGCAAGGGCTGGAACATGCTGTGGCGCATCTATGGCCCCCTTCAGGCCTGGTATGACAAGAAGTGGCGGCCGAGTGAGATCGAGATGGTGAAGTAGGGAAATGAGGTTCAAGGTTCAAAGGCTCAGGGGTTCAAAGGTTTGGAGGTTGAAAAACAAAACCCTGAACCCAGAACGTTGAACATTGAACCCAGAACCATAATATAAAAGGAGGAAACAAAATGAAAACAAAACAATTATTCACCCTGGCACTGGCCGGACTGATGGCCACCTGCCTGGCCGTATCCGTCTGCACGCATGGTTATGCATCCGGTAATGATAACGTAACCGTTCAAGAAA
>CAMYLH010000238.1 GCA_947259065.1 uncultured Desulfobacterales bacterium | reverse complement strand
CTGACATCCCGGCGAATGCCATTACCTGGAAGGTAATTACTATGCCCGTCGCAAATTCGCCTTGTTCCAAAATCTGATGGAACATATGGGGATCGAACCTGGCCGCATTCAGTTCTCCTGGGTCTCATCGGCTGAATCCACTAAGTTCGTGACCGTTGTCAACGAGGTCACCGATGCCGTTAAAGCCCTCGGACCCAATCAAACTTTCTTAAAAACAAAGGCTAAGGTTGCTTAAGATGACTAGTTACATCGAAAAAATAAAGGAAGTTTCCCAAAGGCTCCTCAAAGAGTGCAAAGTGGATGTGGTGATCGGCTTCCGCAAGGGTAGCGTGCCCATGATGAATGAACCTTATTTTGCCAGGACGGAGCAAGATATCCAACACCTGGTCTGGGACAGCAACTGCGGAATCAATCTGACGAACTACCTGACCGATCGCAAGGAAAAAATCGGGATAATCGCTAAAGGATGCGATTCCAGAAACATTGTTACCCACATTATCGAAAACAAGATAAAACGGGAACAACTCGTCATCATCGGGGTACCCTGTAAAGGGATGATTGATAAGCACAAAATTAATTCCATGTTTGAGGGAGAAATCAGGGAAGTTATCGAAGACGAAAACAACATTACGGTAAAAGGCGACGGTTTCGAAAAGCTTTTAAATAAAAATGACCTTCTCCAGCAAAACTGCACCCTTTGCGCGCATCGCAACCCGGTGATATATGATGAATTGATCGCCGATCTGGTTGAAGAACAGCAGGACCTTGACCGCTACCCGGATATTCGTGAAATCGAAGCCATGGCACCCGAGGAAAAATGGAACTTTTTTGAGAATCTTCTGTCACCCTGCATCCGCTGTTATGCCTGCCGCAATGCCTGTCCGCTTTGCTATTGTCCCACCTGCTTTGTGGATGAATCACAACCCCAGTGGGTGGGCAAAAGCCAGGATCCTATCGATGTCAAAACATTTCATTTTTTACGGGCATATCACTGTGCCGGAAGGTGCACGGACTGCGGTGCCTGCGAAAGGTCCTGTCCGGTGGGAATCAATATGCGGCTGTTAACCCGCAAACTGGAAAAAGACTGCCTGGAACTCTTCGAGTGGGAAGCGGGCATGTCGCCGGAAGTGCGTCCGCCGCTGGATACTTATAAACCCGGGGATTCGGATGATTTTATAAAATGATAACTGGACACAGATGAACACAGATAATCAGGATTAGAAGAAAAAGAATCTGTGTGTATCCGTGAAAATCCGTGTCCCGTTGAATAATTAGAAATAGCTTGAATAAAGGCAAATGCTATGAAGGTCATACAAATTGACAAAAAGAAATGGGCAGACGGTCTTAAAAAAGCAGCAGATGCGTATCGCCTTTTCGGCCCGGTAAAAGAAGAGAAGTTTCATAATTTTAAAGAGCTTGCCAGGGGTGAGTTACCGGATCTGGGTTATTTAAATTCCCGCCTGTCACCCAAATCCATCATCTACCCTCAATCCGAAGTGATGTTCGAGTACTCCCTGGACGTAACCGCAGCAGACCATCACATCATGAAAGAAGTCGATAAAGACTATGCGCCGCGGGCCATCATCGGGATTCGTCCCTGCGATGCCAAGGCGTTGGTCCTGGTCAATCATAATTTCGATACTCCCGAATACAAGGACCCCTACTGGATCAGAGCCCTTGAAAGCACCACGCTGGTGGGGATGGCATGCGATGCGCCATGCAGCAGCTGCTTTTGCACCACTGCCGGCTGCGGCCCGTATCATGAAGAAGGACTGGATGTTCTGATCGTCGATACTGCGGATGATTATCTGGCAAAAGTTCTCACTGAAAAAGGTGAAAAATTTCTCAACACCGCCGGTTGGAATACGGCAGCGGATACCGACGTTGCCGCCCTGCAGCTCGAAACCGGCAGACAGGAAGCTGAAGCGAAAATAACCGCTTTTGTTAACACCGACAAATTGAGGCAAATCGACACGAACGAACTTTATAAGGCGCCCTTCTGGGAAGATGTCTCTTTCTCCTGCATCAACTGCGGCACCTGCACTTTTGCGTGTCCCACCTGCTGGTGTTTTGACATTCAGGATGAAAACCGTGGCAAGGCGGGCATGCGGATGCGAAACTGGGACAGCTGCATGTACCCGCTGTTTACCGTGCATGGCACCGGGCACAATCCCCGCGGAACCAAATTACACCGGGTGCGCCAGCGCTTTATGCACAAATTAAAATATTATGTGGATAAGTATGATGTCGGAATTCAATGCGTAGGATGCGGTCGCTGCATTCGCTCATGTCCTGTAAATATCGATATCCGCCGTGTCTGCGACTTGATGAACAGCCACGGTGATGCCAAAGACAGCTGCGCGGTATAAAGAAATGAAGAAGGACGAACGACGAATGACGAATTAAGGGTTTCGCACCAATTGGTATTTGTTTCTAATGGTAAAAGTTTAGCCAGACACGAAGGCACCAAAAAAAGGAATATGAAGTTTAAACTTTTGTCAAAAAGAAGGGAATCTATTGCTGAAAAATTGTAGCGGCGGCAATTACTGTAAATAAGATATTAGGACCTGGTAAGCGTCTTGGTTTTAATATCAATTTTAACGTGCCTTTTATCAAAGGCGGCACCAGTAGAATTATATTATAACCTTTGTGGCTTAGTGCCTTGGTGGCTGAACTACTAAAAATAGATAGAATTCCCCGAATATTCAATATTCAATCGTCATTCTTAAATTCAAATGGGGGTTATTGTGCAAAATCCATATTTGCCCTACCCGGTTCGTATCGATGATGTAACTATCGAAACCGAAGATAAAAATTTAAAAACATTCAAGTTCGTATTTCTAAATTCAGAGGACGAGGAAAAATTTGATTATCACGCCGGTCAGTTCGCCGAACTTTCCGTGACCGGGAAAGGGGAAATCCCAATCGGCATCGCGTCTTCTCCCAGTGAAAAGGGATTTGTCATGTTTACCGTCAACAAAGTCGGTTTGGTGTCTTCCTGGCTGCATTCCATGAACGTCGGCGATGTTATGGGAATTCGTGGACCCTTGGGCAACTGGTATCCATGGGAAAGCCTGGAAGGCAAAAACATTGTCATCATCGGCGGTGGATTTGCCTTTACAACCCTGCGGTCATCCATTATCTACATGCTCGATCCGACCAACCGATCGAGGTTCAAGGATATTCATGTAATTTACGGCGCCAGAACACCCGGGATGCTTCTGTACCGGGATGAGTTGACCCAATGGGAGAAACGCGATGACATCAACATGCATATCACGGTGGATGGCACCGATGATCCGAACTGGAAATACAACATCGGTTTTGTACCGACCATCACCGAGCAAAAAGCGCCTCCCGCAGACGAGGATACCTATGCGATCATATGCGGTCCGCCGATCATGATTAAATTTACCCAGCCGGTGCTGGACAAGCTCGGCTACTCATATGACAAAATTATCATGTCCCTTGAAAACCGTATGAAGTGCGGCATAGGAATGTGCGGCCGATGCAATATCGGCCAGGAATTTGTGTGTAAAGACGGTCCGGTATTCACCCTTGAGCAGTTGAATAAAACCCCGAGAGAATATTAGATTTTTTAATATTGACAAAGGCAAATGATTCATATAAAAGATTCTCTTTAAACAGATATCCAACAGGCTGACGGCCTAAAAAAAAATATAAAATATTAAAGGAGGATGACTAAATGCCAACAGTAGAATTCATGGGTAAAAATTTCACGGTCGACGAAGACGGGTTCATAGATTCATACGAAAACTGGAGCCAAGAGTGGGTTCAATGGGTAAAAAAAGAAGAAGGCATAGAAGAACTCAATGATGAGCACCAAAAAGTAATCGACGTCTTACGTGATTATTACGAGAAAAATGGGATTGCCCCGATGGTGCGGGTTCTTTCCAAAGTTACCGGTTTCAAATTAAAACACATTTATGAGCTTTTCCCGTCCGGACCCGGAAAGGGAGCCTGTAAGATGGCCGGTCTTCCCAAACCGACCGGTTGCGTCTAATCAAACGCCCGTGAAAAATAACTTTGTTTAAACCAAAGGCTCTGCCTAACACGCAGGGCCTTTTTTTGGGCCCGTAATCCATTTTTTCTAACTACATGTTGTAAAGAAATGAAGGTTTCAGCAAAGCACAAATACCATTGATTGAAGATTGTCGATTGAAGATTGAATATTTAAGGTCCGCCTCCGGCGGGATCAATTTTTAAAAAAAGATCATAAAAAAGGCAGAGCGAAGCCTCCGGCTTGTAGGGGTTGTAGCGCCTACGCCTCGGAGAGCGACATCCACAAATCTTCAATCTTCAATCATCAATTTTCCCATAGGGAGGCATCCATGATTCTATCGGTTAAAACACGGGAAAGGACGGAATTGATTGATATTACATCAGACATCAATCAACTCATCCAAAAATCGGGGGTCGATCAGGGACTCTGCATGATATACGTGCCGCACACCACGGCTGCGGTAACCATCAATGAAAGTGCAGATCCCAGTGTAAAATCGGATATCCTGATGATCTTAAATCATATCATCCCCTGGGAAGCAAACTATCGTCATCTGGAGGGTAACTCCCCGGCACATATCAAATCGACCCTGGTAGGTTCATCGGAGTTGATCGCCATCGAAAATCGCCGATTGTCGTTAGGTACCTGGCAGGGTATTTTTTTCTGCGAATTTGACGGCCCGCGAACCCGGAAGGTGAATGTGCGCATCATGGAAGAAC
>CAMYLH010000237.1 GCA_947259065.1 uncultured Desulfobacterales bacterium | reverse complement strand
ATAGGGATGAGTACCAGCATGACGAGTGTATCCAGAAGCTCGTCCGCCATATCCACGGCCTCCATATCCATGACCGCCATGTCCACGGCCTCCATGTCCGCGACCGCTGCCGCGACCAGCACCAGTACCACGGCCTCCGCGGTTACTGCTTGCACGGTTGTAGTTCCGCTCCTGGCGAGAGAAGAACGTAGTCAACTGACGCAAGGTGTAGTTGGGATCCGTAATGGATTGAGTACCCAACGTAAACGCATCTTGCCAAGCGGGAAGCATCTTCGAGTACAAAATGTTCTTGAGGTCCTGCTCAGTAAAGACAGGAGCAGCAGGCGCTCCAGGAAACATAGCCATGTAGATAGCAATTTCCTCGATACGATCGGTACACTGCTGGACTTCCAGTCCATAAGGCTTGGGCTTCACCTGCTGCATGTACGCCTGTTGATTAGCGTAAGCAGTATCGTCAATGTACCGGCCAATCCAGTCATTGATAGCAGTATCAAAATCAGCAAGCTGATTCCCAACTGCCTCGGCAGAAACATCCCACTTGCGCAACGCCGCTCCACCAAGAAGCTGACGAAAGTAATCCTTGCGAAGGGTGCCTGTGTTAAGACCAAGACGTCCTGCGGGAAAGGTGTCACGAAACTCCTTAATGACCCGAAGGATCCACTCAGGTTCCGTAGTATCAGTAACAGTCACACAGGTAGCACGACGCTTGATAGTACCCCCTGCTGCCAAAGGAACCATACGCTCGAGACGGATGGTAGGCAGAGGATCAGGTAAGTTCGACTTGAGAGAAATGGCGGGTTCGCCACCGAGAATGCCAGAAGCAGACGCCATGATCAATGACCGTCTTTGATATCTTGAGGATAGCTTAAGACCCTTGTCTTAAGTCAATCGGTTCTTGTATAGATCTGTATAAGATAAGAGAGAGAATGTTAACAAGGTTAACAAGTGTTAAATCAACAACTCCGGTGTAGAGAGGGAGTAATATCTTGTTTCGGCAAAACTGCTGTAAGACGCAGTAGGCACGTGTCAGATGTCGACAATGGCCAAAACTTAGTATACGGTCCTGTAGGATTTACGTAGACACGTGGTTGCTGAAACAACTGTATAAAAATTAATCAACGCTTCGCGTTTCTGAATTCAGAGTGACTTGCGCTGAATAAAGTGAGCTTAGAATAAGATTAAGGTAATGACTAATGACCGAATGGACTACGTGGCTCCAAGGTGAGGCTTGCGCGGAGTACCGTTTTACCTCACTCTTCCTCTCCAAGGAAGGACTCCCAAGGTGTTCTTCCGATACTAGGTCTGAATAGGAGCCAAAGGAAACTTCGGACGGATACGCCGAATGTTAATTCGTTCCTGTACATGAGGCGAAAGCCTAATGGTCACAGTCCCATTGCAATGTACCCGAGTAATAGGATAAGGGCCAACAACGGTGTGCTTGAGCTTGTCCGACAATCCAATGTAGTTTCGTTTCCAAACTTGATCACCAACGGCATAGTCATGTTTGATACGACCAGCATTGACTCTCAGTAGACGTTTGTCAACCAAAGCCTGACGATTCTTCTGCAGCGTGATGATATCGGCAATGAGAGGAATATCCAAGAACATGTCGCGATGAAAGGCCAAAGCACCAGGCGAGTTATAGCCAAGAGAAGAAGTACAGGCACAGCGGCACGCATGCATAGCCGTAGCAAGTGTTTCTTCGATAACCGCTTTGCCTTCATGGACAGACTTGGGATTCTTCGTCGTTACAACAGCTCGCAGAACTTGTCCAATCGTCTGATGGATTCGTTCAATCAAAGAATTTCCTTGAGGATTGCGGGAAGTAGAAGTAGAATGATAAATACCATTCTTCTTGCACATGTCCGTAAACTCGACAGAGAATTCCGGTCCTTGATCCGTGACAATCTTCACTGGACGAGGGTACCTTGCAATCCAATTATTCTCCACTGCCGCAGCATTCTCTGAACCTGTCGTCGTAAGAGTATGCGCGATCTCGACGAGATTGGTAGATGGGTCAATCATCGTCATAGCGTGGAACGTCAGTTCTCTTGCGCGTAATTCGATCTTCCATGGTCCAATTGAATCACAATGGACTTCTTGCCAGGGCATCACCAAGGCGTCGCGAGGCGCGGATTCACCATACACCTTTCCTCCGCGTTTGCTCTTTGAGCAAATATCGCAAGCTTTCAGCTGGCGTTGAACTTCTTCGTCAATCTTGACATGATGATAATGCTGTTTGATCGTCTGCGCTAGACGAGACATGCCTTCAACATGTGCCATGGCTTCGTGATAATATTTGACCACTTTGGGCAGCAATTCTTGCGTAAGGACAATCTTGTCCTCGCCGTTCTGGCGAAAGCAGATCAGCTTTGCTGTTCCGTGTTCAATGACATGAAACCTATCAGGATTCGTAGTCGGGAGAGACTGCAACGCAGTACTCTTCTTTTGATACGCCTCCAGCGTCTCAAATTGAAAAGGAAATCTTCCTTCGTCATCAAATTCTGGATGTTCGAGGAAGCATTCAGCTAACTCGGGATCCCTCTGGATCATGCAATAAATACCATCCCACGAGTCAAAGTAAGGATCCCATTTGGAATCTTCCGATAAAAACGTCTCTCGACTCTTCCTCTCCGTGCGAGTAGTTGGAACCCGACTGATCGCATCAGCAATAAAATTAATCTTACCGGGCTTATAATGGAACTTGGCACCATACTCTTCAAAAATCAAACGCCATCGTAACACTCGTTGGGTAGTGTACTGGGTAAGGTTGTAGGTGAGATTCTTGTGGTCGGTATGTACATGAATCTCGGCGCCAAGAAGCATACTGCGAAACTCTTTGAAGATCTCGACGATGGAGAGGAGTTCCTTCTCGATGGTTGTGTAGTTCTTCTGGGCAGAGTTGAGCTTCCGGGAGTAGTACGCCACAACTCGTCCGTCTTGCTTGATACATCCACCAAGTTGGTAGTCGGATGCATCGGTCTCGATGTGGAAGGGCTTGTTGTGATCGGGATAAGCAAGCAAGGCATCCGCTGCAACCAAGGCCTTCATCTTGTCGAACGCCTTCTGATGTACTTGATCCCAGCGGTAGATCTTTGTACCAATAAGATCTGTCAGAGGTGCGAGAATGTGAGAGCGACGAGGCCACATATCACGGTAATACTGTACCAAGCCAAGAAACGATCGTAGTGTAGAAAGATCGTTGGGTGGCTGCATCGCAAGAATAGCAGAAACCTTCTTGCGGAGGGGCTTAATACCACAAGGGGTAAGCCAATGGCCGAGGAAGTCCGACTCCTTGACCGCAAACTCGCACTTTAACGGGTTGATCATAAAACCTTTCTCCTCCAGTCGCGAGAAGATCTTATCGAGACCAGCCAAATGCGATTCCCAATCGTTGCTGAAAAGGGCAATATCGTCGATGTAGACCTCTAAGTCCTCGATGTCCTTGAGGGTCTTTTCCATAATCTCTTGGGCAATATCGGGAGCAACACTGACGCCCATGGGAAGCTTTCGGTATCGGTAGAGACCGAAGGGCGTAGCAATAGTACACAATTCCTTACTCTCATCGTCTAGTTCGAAAGTGTAGTACTGCATGGACAAATCCAACTTAGAGAGAAAGGAATATCCAGTTCTCCTAGCCAAAATGTCCGCGATACGCGGAATCGGGTAGACCTTGCGCTTCAAGGCCTTGTTAAGGGCTCGAAAGTCCGAAATCCAACGAACGCGAGGAGTATCTTCTCCGGGTAACAACTTCTTCGGAATAATAAACGTGCCGGAAATCCACTCACTCCTACCTCCTTCTTCGAGAATGCCGATCTTGACCAAACGATCGAGTTCGGCCTTGAAAACCGACTTGTGATTGTGAGGCACGGTGTAGGCACGTGTCGCCGTAGGCGGAACCGAAGTATCAATATCCAAATGGATGAGTTCATCTGTATACGTTCCAAGCTTGTTGCTGAAAAGCTTAGGATACTTGTCCAGAACTTCAAGAAGTTCGTTCTGACGTTCTTGAGCAAGGTGCGTGCATCCGGCAACGACCTTATGAATGTCAGGCTTCTCGTATAAAGAAGACTTGATTTCCTTGACCTTGGTAATACCTTGAATAGGGGACATCTCATCATCATCATGATAAGTATCGACGGCGTGATCATTTCCCATGTCAGAGTCCTCAGGGATCTCGTCATTAAGGGAATATTCATCGTCGGAGCACTCCGTCATGTCACAGGTCGGGAGTGTGTCGTCGTCTTCAAGGTCTTCTTCAAGTACATCCAAGAACAAGGATTCAGCAGGAGAGATAACAAAAGTACCTGTCTTCTTGGAAACCTTCTGCAGGGCAGGATACTGTCGCATAGGAACATGACAGTCATCCCATATCATCTTGTTGGCAGAGAAATCCATCTTGAGCTTCATTTCGCGTAGTAAATCACGACCAATGATAGCGTCATATCAACAAAGTGTCTGGAAGACGCGAGCTTCAACAGAATCGATAAAACGTATCTTGAAGAACTCGGGAAACACAAGCCGTTCCATCTCAACAGAAAGGTTAGAGTTCAAGGTACCAGCAAGCGTACGACTTGAAACCGCATCCACCTTCATAGGAACGCAACCTTTAGGCAAAGCCTTCTGGTTTAGCCAAGTATGACTAGATCCCGAGTCAAACAATACAACTAACGGCTTCGCCGATTTCTGTTTCTGCATCATCGACACAAGACATAAGGCCATCGGCACTTTATCAACATTAACATCAATATTTTCTAACGCTACTTCGT
>CAMYLH010000236.1:4826-7447 GCA_947259065.1 uncultured Desulfobacterales bacterium | reverse complement strand
ATCCATTCCAGGCAGGATTCAGAGGCTGCCTTAATTCTTATCGAAGGTGTAAAAGGCGGGCGTCCGGATCTCAAAATTGCCCCCCCCTTGATCATATACGATAAAAGAAATCATTACACAGATGAGGTCGAGTCGATGTTCAGGCCGTGAAAGGCCGCAGCACACGGACCAGAGGACAGAAGACAGAGGACAGAAGACAGAGGGCAGAGGGCAGAGGGCAGAGGGCAGAGGGCAGAAAACAGAGGACAGAAGACAGACAGGGTTGCGTCATTTTAATAGGTAATTGCTTGGGGAAAATAAAGTTACTTGCTTAATGAAAATCATGATAATTCTAAGCACCAAACCACAAATCCCAAAAAAATACGAATGAACGAAATTCAAAATTCAAAACAGATCAAATAACCGTGAGACATCGGATTTGTGATCGAAATGTGTTGGTCATTGGAACTTGGAATTTTAATATTGTTTGGCATTTGAGTATTGTGATTTGGGATTTTAGTGCCGTATCCGGGAAATCAAAGCGCCTCATTCTGAATCAGTTAGAGTTGGTATTAAGGTTTCATTGAGAAATTTTTCCCATTGCAATTCTGCCTTACAAATCTTAGAATGTTCTGTCTGGCAGACGGCTATTGTGCCGATGATCGTTGACAGGCTCAAACAAAAAGTATATTGAGATCTACCCATGTATACCTGGGTTAAGCCGTTCATCGTTTAAGGTTCTGGGTTAAATAGTCATAATTAACTGATGTTACTGAGACTACATATTAAGGGAGACGGCAAGGCTGTTTCACCCACTGGGTGAAAGAAGCCAACCCAAACAAGGGTGTATAAAGTTATGGAAATAAGAATGTTATAACCTTTGAACCTTGAACCCTGAACCTGAAACCGATCACTTTAGGTATCAATTAGCGATCCCGGGCGGATACCCTTACGACCGAACTTATCAATGACGGAATCCAAAGTCTTGTTTAGTTCCCTTCTTTTCTCATTTGACTCACGATGGCTGAAAAGGGAAAGCTGACGTCCGGAACCGATATCGGCTAGGTTAGATAAAGAGATACCCAATAAACGGACCGGTCTTTTCCCCACTGCTGTTTTTTTCAAAAGGCTGCAAATGTTCGAGTATATGTCAACACTGTCGTTGGTGTATTTATGCCATGTAACAGACCGGGTGATTCGTACAAAATCATGGTATTTCACTTTTAAGGTAATGGTTTTACCTTCAACTCCCTGTCGACGCATCCGGCGAGCGACGCGATTGGCCAAGGATAAAAGCTCTTTTTTGGCCAAGTCCACTTGCAAAATATCCTCGGAGAAAGTTTCTTCGTGCCCAATGGATTTGACTTCGTGTTCCGTAACCACATCCCTGTCGTCGATTCCCATCGATAAGCGATGCATATGGATACCGTGCTTGCCGAATTTTTTCTCCAGCGTCTCAACGGGCACCTGGCTCAGGTCCTTAAAGGTTTGAATGCTAAGGCGAGATAGAGCCTGCTGTGTCACTTTACCGACACCCCACATCTTTTCAATCGGAAGCGGGTCTAAAAACTCCCTGACCTTGTTTGCAGGAACAACGGTCAATCCATCAGGTTTTTCCATATCAGAGGCAATCTTGGCAACAAATTTAGATGGAGCAACTCCGGCAGATATGGTCAAACCGGTCTTTTCGACGACCATCTGTTTAATCTTTTTTGCAATTTCAGTTGGCGAACCAAAAAGACGGGTCGAAGCAGTTACATCCAAAAACGCCTCATCGATGGACAGCGGTTCAACCACGGGAGTGAAAATATCGAATATCTCAAACACCTGTTCGGACACCTCTTTATATCTGGACATTCTGACCGGCATAACTGTCCCATTGGGGCAAAGCCGGATGGCTGTTGCCATCGGTTGTGCGGAATGGACACCGAATTTTCTGGCTTCGTACGAGGCCGATGATACCACTCCTCTTTCCTTGCTGCCCCCCACGATGACAGGTCTTCCCTTCAGTTCAGGATTATCGAGTACCTCTACCGCGGGATAAAAGGCATCCATATCCAAATGAATGATACGCATTGGTGGTCCTTGTTTATCCATTTCCAACAAATAGATTTGCCGTGAGTTTTTTTATGAAAACTATCATACCCTTGATGTCCTGTAAAATGAAAGCGGGATTCTCTTCCCTTCGTGTCGGAAAGAGGTCTTCGATTGGATGAACCGATGTGATGAAAATCGACACAGATATCTTCGGTATCAAATTTTGTGTATTCGTCATTGTGTCATCTAGATTGGCCTGATTATTGACATATCCCCCTGATTTGATACATATCGAGGCATAATTCATCATCATAACCTAAAAATCTACCACCGCACCTATAGAAAGGAGCCTACGGAGTGAAGAGATAATCTAGCCGTAACCACACCAATATACCAAGCGAAACAGTAACGGAAGATCGCAGAACGGCATATTTGCCTTTGCTGGATTCCCAATTGGTGTGTGACTTTGACGCCTTTCATTGACCCGTTGCTCATATTACAACTTCAATCCTATTAAAACTAAAAGCCGCGGGCAACTGCGGCTTTATTATTTAGAGGATACCGATGACCGAATTATCCATCCTATTTCAAAATGTATCATTTAC
>CAMYLH010000236.1:0-4797 GCA_947259065.1 uncultured Desulfobacterales bacterium | reverse complement strand
GGGAATCGTTGGGGCAAACGGTGTGGGGAAAAGCACTATTTTAAAACTTGCCACCGGAGGCTTGGAACCGCAGCAGGGAAGAGTGATCATCCCGGAGTTTGCAATTTACTGTCAGCAACGAACAGACCATGTTCCCGACCATTTGTACCATTTGATTTCTTCCATGAATGGAGAGGCTTTCGGGATCAAAGGGCGATTGGGTGTTGAGGATGATTGGATCGAGCGGTGGACCACCCTTAGTCACGGCGAGCGTAAGCGGGCTCAGATTGCCGTTGCCATATGGCGCAAACCGCAGGTGCTGGCTGTGGACGAACCGACAAATCATCTCGATACTGAAGCGCAGGATCTGCTATTTGAAGCACTTTCTGCCTTTGGTGGTGTCGGGATGTTGGTAAGCCACGACCGCAGGCTATTGGATGATTTATGTCATCAATGTCTCTTTGTAGACCCACCGGATGGCATATTGCGGCGCGGCAACTATTCCCATGGCTTGCTGCAGGCAGAAAGGGATGTGATGACCGTTCAAAAACAGCGCCTCCAAATCAAACAGGATTTTTCAAGATTAAAACGTGAGGCAGCCAAACGAAGGAATGCTGCCTCTCAAGCCCATCGAAAGCGATCGAAACGGGGACTGGCATCTAAGGACCATGATGCACGGGGAAAAATTAATTTGGCGCGTGTTACCGGAAAGGACGGCATCGACGGGAAACGATTCAATCAACTCGGAGGCCGCTTATCCCAGGTTCGGATGAAAATGGACAAAATTAAGGTGAAGAAAACCTATAAGCTGGGGATCTGGATGTCGGGCGCAAAATCAAGACGCGACACCCTGTTCCATCTTCGCGCCGGTTCCCTTTCTCTTGGCGCAGACCGATGGTTGCATTTTCCGGACTTATCGATGAAACCCGATGACCGGATTGCCCTTACAGGGTTAAACGGCAGCGGCAAAAGCACGCTAATTGGCTACATCATGCAATCGCTTAAACTGCCGGAGAATCATGTCACCTACATCCCACAGGAGATTGATATCCATGCGTCACAGGAGGTCATGGCGCGGGCGCGAGATCTTCCCACCGAGAAGCTTGGCCAGATGATGACCGTCGTCAGCTGTCTGGGATCAAGGCCACATCGACTATTGGAAAGCGTGGAGCCCAGTCCCGGCGAGATCCGTAAAATTCTGCTTGCCACCGGTATCACCAATGTGCCACATCTTATCGTCATGGATGAGCCGACAAATCACCTGGATCTGCCTTCCATCGAATGTCTTGAGCAGGCCCTGGTCGAGTGTCCCTGCGGATTGCACCTTGTTAGCCATGACCGGCGCTTTTTAGACGCTTTGACCCATAAACGATGGCATATATCTAAAGACAGCCGGATGAAAGGCAACTTAATCTTGGAAATGCAATAAGTTCTGCCTAAAATTAGAAAATGATCAAAAGTTGTATCCTTAGCATATTTATTATACAATATTGAGAACCTACAGTTCACTCACGACTTTCTTTCTGAAATCTTTTCAAATCTGTGGATACCCTCCTGTATTGTTAAAATTGACGGAATTAAACCACAATGCGGGTAAGTTTTCCCATATATATTTAGTTTATGATGGATGAGGCATAACGAATGGCTGAAAAACCCACCTATGAAGAGCTGGAAAATCGCATCAATCAACTAATGACCGAGCGCAGCCGATATGCAAAAGCGGAGGCGGAACAAAAAAGGAGTGTCCTATTTACGGAATCGATGCTCTCGGCCATCCCAATGGCATTTTTTTTCAAAGATGTTCAAGGGCGTTACCAGGGCTGTAATCCAGCCTTTACCGAAATCATGGGAGTAACCGCTCAAGAGATGCGCGGTAAAACCGTTCATGAACTCTGGCCAAGCGAACATGCCGAAGTCTATCATCAGAAGGATCTCGAACTGATGAAGCATCCGACACGCCAGGTTTACGAGTTCGAGATCAGAGACAAGAGCGGAACAACCCGGCCCGTCATCTTCTACAAGAATGTCTTCCATGACGAGCATGGCAATGTGGCCGGCCTTGTGGGTGGATTCATCGACATAACCGAGCGCAAGCGAACTGACGAGGTGCTGAGGGAAAGCGAAGAGAAATATCGTGAGATAGCCAATCGAGTCCCTGGGATGGTATACCAGTTTGTACTGCATCAAGATGGATCGTTCTCTATTCCTTTCATTAGCAACCAGGTATATGAATATTTCGGATACAAACCGGATGAGGTCATGGCCGAGCCCGATCTTTTATTCAAAGCAATCCACCTGGAAGATATCGAATTTATTAAAGAGCACATTGCCCAGTCTGCGAAGCGTCTAAACGACTTTTCGGTTGAACACCGATTAACAACTCCCGCCGGGGAGATTTTGTGGTTCCATGTTAAATCAAGGCCTCACCTTCTCGAGAATGGGGACATATCATGGAATGGTATTTCAATTGATATAACAGAGCGTAAGAATATTGAGGAGGAATTGAAGACGAGCGAAGAACGTTATCAATCCGTTTCGGAACTTACTTCCGACTATTCATATTCATACCGAGTCGAACCTGATGGAGAACTCATACTCGATTGGGTAACTGGCGCGTTAAAGCGTCTTACCGGTTTTAGCAGGGAAGAAGTGCGTTCCCGGGGCGGTTGGGAAAGCCTTATTTACCCTGCGGATATGTCAATTCCATTGGGGCAGTTAAAATCCCTTCTTTCAAATCAATCAACGACAGTTGAATATCGCATTATCGATAAAGCCGGCAATATTCGCTGGATGAGAGATTGCGCAACACCGATATGGAATAAAAAAGAAAACCGGTTAAAGCAAATTTATGGCGCGGTACAGGAATTTACGGAACAAAAAGAGGCAGAAGAGGCTCTGCGGGCATCTCATGAGAGATTTCTGACTGTTTTGGACGGCATTGACGCCACCATTTATGTGGCCGACATGGAAACATACGAGATTCTTTTTATGAACAAACATATGAAAGAAAGCTTTAGCAGGGATATGACCGGTGAAATTTGTTGGGATGTGTTCAGGGGTGAGTCAGGGCCCTGCCCACATTGCACGAATGACCGATTGATTGATGCCAAGGGAGAGCCGACCGGAGTTTTTGTATGGCAAGATAAGAATCCAATCACACAAAAATGGTATGTCAATTATGACAGGGCGATCAAATGGATTGACGATCGATTGGTCCGCCTTCAAATTGCAACAGATATAACCGACTTAAAAGCACTCGAAGAAGAGAGGCTCAGGCTCGAGGTACAGCTGAATCAAGCTCAAAGGATGGAAGCCATCGGAACTTTAGCAGGAGGTATTGCTCACGATTTTAACAATATTTTATCTTCGGTAATCGGCTATTCAGAACTTTCTCTTGAAAAAGCAAAAAAGGGCACTCTGCTGCACAGCAATTTGCAGGAAGTTTTCAATGCAGGGATGCGAGCAAAGGATCTCGTCAAACAGATTCTGGCCTATAGCCGACAGACTGAACAGGAACTCCAACCGATTCGGGTTAAACTGATTGTTAAAGAAACACTCAAGCTGCTTAGAGCTTCGCTACCGACAACCATTGAGATACGCCAAAATATTCAAAGCGATGAATCGGTGCTGGCAGATGCCACCCAGATTCACCAAATTTTAATGAACCTTTGTACCAACGCCGGGCATGCTATGCGAGAAGCAGGCGGCACACTGGAGGTAAGTCTTAGCGATGTGGAACTTGATACGGAATTTGCTGCCCAAAACCCGGAATTCCAGCCCGGAGTTTATCAGATTCTATCTGTCAGCGACACCGGACACGGCATATCGGCTGATGAAATGGAAAAGATTTTCAATCCATTTTTTACAACGAAACAGCCAGATGAAGGTACCGGTATGGGACTTTCTGTTGTCCATGGTATCGTTAAAAGCCATGGCGGAGAAATAAAAGTCTACAGCGAGCCCGGGAAGGGTTCCTCCTTTAATGTCTATCTTCCAATTATAACCTCTGAAGAAATGCCGAAAGTTGAGGTTAAAGAGGCCTTACCCAGAGGATCCGAACATATTTTGTTGGTTGATGATGAGAAACCCCTGGTCGATATCGGAAAGCATATGTTGGAACGGCAGGGATACCAGGTGACAACACGGACCAGCTCGATCGAAGCGCTGGAGCTGTTTCGAGCTAAGCCGGACGAATTTGATCTGGTGGTTACCGACATGACCATGCCCAATATGACCGGTGATAAATTGGCGAAAGAACTGATTCGGCTAAAACCTGAGATCCCTGTTATTATTTGCACCGGTTACAGCGCCCGGATCAATCAGCAACATGCAGCGGCTATGGGCATCCGTGCTATTGTTATGAAACCGGTGGTGAAGCGAGAAATCGCTACAACGGTTCGCGAGGTGTTAGATCAAACCGCAGCAAAGAAGTCATGATTTGTGGCGCATATTCTTATAATAGAAAAGATGAAGCGCCGTTGCGTCTTGCCGGCAAACGGCGTAACCCTTGAAAGCTTGGCTGAACGTGTCGCTGAACGTTAAAACTTGAGATGTCCCTTAAATTTACGCGTCCCCTAAATCTTGATTTTTAATAATTTATCACTATGTTAGTGATAACATAGCATCAGGAGGACCAAATGATTATTCATCAAAGGGAAATCGGTTACGGGGAGAATTATGCGGTGTTTTTCGAGGCGCTTGTCAAGGCCAAGGCATATATGGAAAAAAAATATCCTGAAATCTCGGTGGAGCTCATGTACAATCTGGCAGGACAGAGAGGCCGGGCAACGATTCAGACGCGCTATGCTTCGCTGGCCG
>CAMYLH010000235.1 GCA_947259065.1 uncultured Desulfobacterales bacterium | reverse complement strand
CCTCATTATGCTCAAGTGGTATCTGCGCGCCGTCACCAACGCAATCATCGACGCGGCCATTCATGTCGACGGCATGACCCGTGACGAAGCCATGAAGCTTATGATCGAAGGCGGCTTCCAGGAAGAACGCGAAGCGGCCGGAAAATGGGTGCGTGCACAGCTGACATCGACGCAGCTCTCAACCTATTTCGTCGGTTACCAGGAGTGGGTCGAGTTACGAAAAGCTGTCGAGGAAGTTTGGGGCGGTGAATTCACATTGCGTCGCTACCACGACCAGGTGCTCTCCTACGGCTCGCCACCGGTCAAATACATCCGTGCGCTGACACTCGGTGAGGACATTCCCAAAGGCGGTGGGTGAGGGCTGGCACCATATAACGTTTTGTTATTAGGCAACGTTTTTCACGACCCCCGCATCTAAGCAGTAACGCGACCAGTTCGCAGCGGTCCAGCTTGCCGGACCGTTTGCGTATTTCCGTGTGGTGAACCCGCACCGGGGCTCATGGTCACACTGATACCACGCCTTGGGGGGCTCGAAGAAAAATGAACATCACCGAGTTGAGCACCAAACACTGGCCTTCCGTAGTCGTCGCAGTCGCACTGGTTGCCTTGTTCGGCCTGAGCTCGATGATCTCCCTGCCGATTCAGTTGCTGCCGACGATCGAGGAACCACAGGTGTCGGTAGCCAACTTCTGGCGCGCCGCCGCTCCCGAAGAGATGGAAGCCAATATTATTGAGCCACAGGAGAATGTGCTCAAAAACACACCCGGCCTGACCGATATCAGTTCGTTCATCGGTCGCGGACAAGGCTTTATCAACCTGAGTTTTGCCATCGGCACCGACATCCAGGCCGCCAAGCTCGACGTCATCAACAACCTTAGCCAGGTACCCCCCGGTCCTGCTGATGCAATTGAGCCCCAGGTTTTCGCCGGCGGCGGGCGCAACCTGCCGGGAGCTGCCTCATTGCTCGTCCGCGTGTTGCCAGGCAACCCCAACCAGGACCTGTCGAGCTACCAGGGCCTGATCGAAGAATTTATTCAGCCTCGACTTGCGCGCATTCCGGGCGTATCTCGCGTCGACCTGCAGGGCGAGCGACCACGCGAAGTACACATCACGTTTGATTCCTATCGTGCTGCAGCGCTCGGTATTCAAATTAACGACATTATTTCCACCGTGTCACGCGCAACGGACTCATCCGGCGGGTTCGCCGATGTAGGCCGCCGCCAGTACACCGTTCGATTCGTCGGGCAGTTTGAACCGGGCGAACTCAACGAGCTCATAGTTGGCTGGAGCAACGAGCGGCCAATCTATCTGAGCGAGGTTGCCGACGTTGAAATTGTCTCCCGCAAGCAAGACGGCTTTACACTAAGAAACGGCTTTCCGGCCTATTACATTACCGTCGAGCGGGAATACGACGCGAATACCGTTTCGATTCTCGACGGCATCAACGAAGCCATCGTCGAACTCAATGCGGGACCACTTGCCGATGCGCGGCTGGAAATGGACTTGAGCTTTGACGCGTCTGTACACATTCGCCGCGCAATCTCACTTGTCAAAAACAACCTTGGACTGGGACTCGTACTCGCGATTGGTGTGCTGTACTTCCTCATGCGCAGTCGCCGAGCTACGTTCCTCGTTACAGCAACCGTGCCGCTGTCTTTGCTGGTCGCTTTTGTCGCGCTTCGGATGTTCGACAAGTCGCTCAATGTCATCTCCCTCGCGGGCCTCGCGTTTGCCGTCGGTCTCGTCATGGATGCGGCAATTGTCACGCTCGAGAACATTGTGCGGTGCCGGCAGAACGGGCTCGACATGAATGAGGCTGTTGCGAAAGGTACACGACAGATAACAGGTGCCTTGTTCGCTTCGACGGTCACAAGTGTCGCAATATTTGTCCCCGTGTTGTTCATGGAAGGCATGGAAGGACAGTTGTTCCAGGACCTGGCGCTCACGATTGCCGTAGCCGTGTCTGCATCATTTGTTATTGCGGTCACAGTCCTGCCGGTTGCTGCGTCGTTCCTGCTCAGGGAAAACGACGACCCGGTTGAAAGCTGGTGGTCGGGCATCACGAAGCTCGTCATGCACCTGACCCGCACACCGATGATCTGCAGAAGCTGGATCGTAGCCATCCTTGGCGGATCGCTGCTCGTCATGCTGTTGCTGGTGCCGAAGGCCAATCTGTTGCCACAGGCGCCATCGGACTCGCTGAACGCGTTCTTCGCCATGCCGCCGGGCGGTACCGTCGACATGGTCCAGAACGAGATTGCGGCGCCGATCGTCGCACGTCTCAAACCCTACATGGATCACGAGAAGCAGCCGTATATTCGCGGCTACAACCTGTCGGCATTCGGCACATTCAATGCGCTGTTCATCTACCCGCAGGATCCGGGACGCATTGAAGAAATGATAAGTATCGTACGCGACGAGGTGCTTGTGGATCTCCCCGACACGCAGGCGTTCGTACAGCGCTCGTCTCTCCTCAATTTTGGTTTCGACGGTGGACGTGGAATTAACGTCGATCTCTCGGGCAACGACATTACGGCTTTGTCACAGGTCGCTCTGCAGGGCATGGGCATCATTAGCGAAGCCATGCCGGGCGCACAGGTCAGGCCCAACCCGAGTCCGTCGATCGCCGAACCCGAATTGCAACTGATCCCGAATGACCGCCGCATCACAGCCGCGGGACTCGATCGCGCCGCCCTGGCGAATATCGTTCGCGCTCTGACCAGCGGTTCGTTTGTCGGAGAATACTTCGACGGCAATGACCGCATGGACATGATCTTGCGTGGCCCGGTCTGGAGCTCCCCCGAAGAACTGGCTTCGATTCCGATTGCGACACCGCTTGCCGGCATTCAGACGATTGGCGAGCTGGCCGAGATCCGACGTACGGTCGGGCCGACACAGCTGCGCCGCGTCGATGGGCAACGCACGATGACGCTGAGCGTCCGGCCACCCGATGACATGACAGTGCAGGAGGCTCTCGAGACACTCAGAGACGTCGCAGGACCACGAATCAAGGAAGTCATGCCTGCTGGCATCAGCATCCAGTATCGTGGCACGGCGGACAGGCTTGAAGCGGCATTGTCCACCATGACAACGAATATCGCTGTCGCTGCCGTCGTTCTATTCCTGATACTTGCTGCCATGTTTCGTTCGCTCTGGGACGCTCTCCTTGTGCTCTTGTCAATGCCGCTTGCTATTGCCGGTGGCATTCTTTCACTTCGCATAATGAACCTGTTCACAACACAGGCTATGGATCTGCTCACGACCATCGGCTTCGTCATATTGCTGGGCCTCGTGGTGAACAACGCCATTCTGCTCGTCATGCAAACACGCACAGGGCAACGCGACGGGCTGGACAGGACAGAGGCAGTCGCACAAGCCGTACGTATGCGTGCTCGCCCAATCTACATGAGCACGCTGACCAGTATATTTGGCATGTTGCCGCTGATGCTGATGCCCGGCGTTGGTTCTCAGATTTACCGCGGACTCGCGACCGTAATTGTTGGTGGCATGATTGTCAGCGCCGTCTTCACATTGATATTAATGCCGAGCGTTCTGCGCTTGCCGCGCATGCGCCTGCCGGGCCTTGCGCGATCCGGTGACACCAGGGGAGTCACAGCCGATGTATGAGTTCAGATATGTAATCGCGGCACTGCCGTTGTTCATGGCTAGCGTGACGCTTGCCCAGCAGCCACCCGCACCCGTCGTGCAGATTGCCTATGTCTCCGAGACTGAAGTAGCGCCGACCGTCGCCGTTCCGGGAACAATCTACAGTCGCAATGACGTCCAGGTGACGGCAGGCGTGGCCGGGCAGCTGACCATGGTGGCCGAACCGGGCACCCGGGTTGAGATCGGTGACGCTATCGCAAGCATCGACAAGGAAACCTTGTTGCTGCAGCGCGCAGAACAGGAGGTTCTGCTGGAGCGTGCCGAGATCAACACGCGGCAACTCAATAGCCAGTTGCGCAGGCAGCTGGAGCTTAAGGGGTCGAGCCTCGTGTCGGAATTCGAACTCGAACAGACCGAGGCAAATCGTGATCTTGCCGTTGCCGATGCGAAACTGATCAAGGTCCGCCTGCGACAAATCGACGACCAGATCCGGCGTGCCGATGTCAGGGCGCCATTCTCGGGTGTCATCACGAGCCGTTTTCATCGCGCCGGTGAGGACGTCGCACGTGGCGAAGTTCTCGCCCAAATGACGGACATCCTCAATATGGAAGTTCGGGCGTTCGTGCCACTCAAGCATTTGCCCCGGACTGTCGTCGGTGAGTCGATCGACGTGTTCGCGACGGACACCCAGTTTTCCGGGAGCATTCGCTCGCTCGTACCTACCGGCGATATCCGTTCGCAGACTTTCGAAGCCAGAATCGATTTGCCGCCTGACGCCAGTGCCGCATGGACGGTTGGCCAGCTCGTCAGCGTAGGCATTCCCATTCGTACAGGCAGACAAACACTCGCCATTCCGCGCGATGCCCTGATCCTGCGCCAGGAGGGGTCCTACGTCTTTCGCATCAATGATGAGAACAAGGCGGAGCGTATTGCTGTCGATATTGGAGTTTCTTCGGGTGACCTGATTGGCATTACCGGCCTATTGACCGAAGGCGACCGGGTCGCCGTGCGCGGCGCAGAGAACCTTAGCGAGGGTGCCGAGGTCAAGATCATGATGTCGCAGTCAGGCGGTCAGACTACGCTCGAAGAAGGTTAGTTGTTCCGCGCTATAATTGCGCGACGTGAACACTGCAGACGACCTGAATTCCGCAATTGAATTGCATCGTGCCGGCCGCCTGGATGCGGCTGCGAAA
>CAMYLH010000234.1 GCA_947259065.1 uncultured Desulfobacterales bacterium | reverse complement strand
AGACTGAGTTCTTCTTTGGCCTGCTTTAGCGCTTCTTCGGCCCGGTTACGCTGAGTGACGTCAATCGAGACGGCCAGGGATCTTTTTATTTTACCTGTAACATCCCGATCGGCAATGGCCGAAAGAAGCACATCAATTTTTTCTCCAGTCTTTTTGACAAACTGATAAGGAATATCCTGGCAGAATCCGCTCTGGAAAAATTGAGGGAAAATGGCGGTTTCGGCATATTCGCCGGATTCTGCAGTGAAAAAATCGGTGAGCTTACGCCCGATGACCTCATCCCTTGAATATTCCATCACTTCCACCCAATAATCACTGACACTGACCAGCCGACCCCAGGTGTCAATGGAATGCAACATCGCCGGAGTATGGTGATACAAAGATCGGTAACGGCCCTCGCTTTCCCGTAGCGCGCTTTCGGCCAATCTTCGCTGGCGGATTTCATGGCTTGCTTGGCGATATAAAAAGAAAACCGCTATGCCGATCAGCACGCACAGAGACAGGACGATGGGACCGGTGGTTTTAATCAGGGGCTCGATCACGGCTTTGGTAATGACATTGAGGTTGCGCAAATGCACAATGTTCCACCCCGGATAATTTTTCTCCAATTCCACTACATGGATTTGATACTCATTGCCGGTGCGGTCCTCGATATAGTCCCCTTTGGATTCCAAACCGGTCCACTTCCAGGGGCCTGGGCCAAATTGGCGGGATTTTTCAATCAACGGGATATTATATTCATTGGTTTTCCACAACAGATGATAAAGCCATTCTTTATGATTTGAGATAAAAATGACCCCGTGGGGATCGTTGACCATTACAATTTCATCCAATTCCGTTGCCACTTGGCTTTCGATCAACTCAATCGATGCTTTGATGACCGCAATGCCGATAGGGAGATGTCCATTTTCCGCAAACACCGGATGGCCATAATAGGCTCCGCGTTTGCCCGAAGTGGTGCCCAGGGCCAGATAGGTGCTGGGTATTCCCGAATAGGCATTTTTAAAATAGGGCCGGAATGCAAAATTTTGGCCCACAAAACTATCGGGGGCATCGCGATTGGTTGAGGCAATTGTTTTGCCGTTGGGGTCCATCAGATAGCAAACATCTGCTGCCAGCGTTTTTTTGAAATGGTCCAGGGTGGCATTGGCTGCAGCCAGGTTTTGCGCATCGGTCCGGGTCAGGGCAAGCTGGAGCGTCTTCATGCCGGCCAGAGTTTTTACGGGTTTGACGTTTTCAGCCAGGAAGGTGGTTAGATTTTTTTTTATGGTTCTCAGGCGCAAATCTGCCTGCCGTTCGGCTTCTTTAAGGGCGGCTTCTTTCAATGAGGAATAGTACAGATATCCGCCTGCAGAAGCCGATAAAAATGCCAGCAAAGACAAAACGATTAAAATGATGCGAAGCTTCATCGTTCCCGTGTCCCGATTTAAAGGCCAGCCTGATCATTCCCGGTTGTTACAAGGGATGTTGCGGGTGGTTTTTTTGAACATTTCTTTTTACACCAAGCCCGGTCCGATGGCAAATGAATTCAAAATGTAAGAAATATTCTGACACAAAAATCAGAAATCGTCTAATTGACAGCTTTTCCTTATATTAGTAGGTTTTAACACCAATTTTGCGAATAGCCCATTCTCTGCTGAATTGCATCGATATCCACCTCACCCATATTTTTGAATCGCAGCGGTTAGAATCAGTTTCGTTCAAACGGCTATTTTGCTTTTAGATAACGTTGGCAGGTGTTTAAGGAAACTGGCCATCCTTACCAGGCCAACTTAAAAGATGTTTTTCCACTGATCTATTAATTGCCTTTTAGGCCGTGATGGGAGGTGGGTCATGAAACCGGCATTCAAATTTTTATTTTGTCTCGTCATCCTTTCCGCAATTGCAGCAAATTTAGCCGCCCCGGTATCCGGTTCTGCGTCTGAACCACTGGTTATCGGTATCCCGCATTCAGAGGCGTATACCTACGCCAACATGATGAAAAATTCGTTTGAAATGGCCCTGGAAATGATCAACAAGCAGGGTGGAATCAAAGGCCGACCATTAAAACTGGTGTATGCCAACGACCAGGGCAAACAAAAACCCGGCGAAAAAGCTGTTGTTGATCTGGTCAAAAAACACGGAGCTGTTATGCTGGTGGGCGCCTATCAAAGCAGCAATACCATATTCATGGCCAGAATCGCCGATAAGTTGGACCGGCCTTTGCTGGTTTGCACCGCTGCTGATGACCGCGTCACCCAACGGAAATGGAAAAACGTCTATCGGTTGAATCCTCCTGCCAAAGGCTATACCAGTGGGCTGGAAGATTTTTTTCTAAATAAAATCAGGCCGAAATCCATGGCGATCGTGTATGAAAACAGTCCTTACGGCACCAGTGGCGCCATGCGGATGATGTGGTTTTGTCGGGGAAATGGCATTGATTTGCGAGCGATCGAGCCCTATCACAAGGAGAGACTCAGCGCAGATTATTTTAAACGCATGGTTGCGCGCTTGAAAGAAGACCCTCCCGACGTGATCTACATGGTTTCTTACCTTAAGGATGCAGCGTTGCTGGTAAAAAATATCAGGGATGCAAAGATCGATTCCTTGCTGTGTGGCGGTGCCGGTGGTTTTACAAGCCAAAAATTTATCACTAAAGCCGGCGCCAGCGCCAATCTTCTTTTGACCGCAACGCTGTGGACTCCCCAATTACAGTATCCGGGGACAAAAGAATATTACGATCAATATACTAAAAAATATGCCTCCGCCCCTGACTATCATGGCGCCGAAGCCTATTCGGCCTTGATGGTGGCCGCGGATGTACTGAAACGGGCAGATTCGTACAGTCCAGAAAGTATCCGAACGGCACTGGACAACACCGACCTGATCACCCCTTTCGGGCCGGTGAAGTTTAGATCATATGAGAACTTTGAGCGGCAGAATAGCCTGCCCACCCAGGTTCTGCAGATTATGAATGGCAAATTCGAGTGTGTCTGGCCCGAAGAGCATGCGGCCTCAAATTTCATTCCGCCCTCCTACTGGCGGGCTTCTGATTAGAGAATAGGGTTCGGCAAAATATCGTACGTGCTTGCAATAAAGCAGGTAAATTGGAAGGAGGTGGTTCAACAATATAAGCGTAACGCATTTGAAAAAAAACAATCAATATACCATACACAATCAAACCTAGGAGGATTGACATGAGAAACAAATTTTCTATCGTAATTATAGGTATCTGTGCGGTTTTAACGATAACCTTCGCTTTTTCTGCGGAATCATTCGCTAAAAAAAGGGTTATTTTCGGTGGTGGCCCTGCGGGTGGAACCTTCCAGGTGGTTGCCAACGGCATACAGGTTTACAAGCCGATTAAAGCTGAAGAAAATTTTTCCGTAAAGGCCCAAACCTCTGCCGGTTCAGTTGAAAATTTAAGAAAAACAAACGCCGGCAGGCAGCAAATGAGCGTGGTGTATTCCGGTCACGTCTGGCTGGGCCGCAACGGCCAAATGAAGAATGATCCCAAAAAATATGAAAATGTGCTGGCAGTCGCCTGGTTATACGGCGCGCCGGGTCAGATGGTCGTTCGGGCCGGTTCCGGGATTAAGAGCGTTAAAGACCTGGCAGGCAAAAAGGTCGGGGTCGGCAACGCCGGCTCGGGTGCCTTTGCCAACTGCGAACTGTTCTTCAGCCACATGGGTGTCTGGGACAAGATCGAGCGCAATGCCATGGGTTACAATGATGCTGCCGCGGCATTCGGCAACAACCAACTGGATGCCTTCTGGTTGTTCACCGCCTTTCCGAGCGGCGCGGTCATCATGGCGGCCCAGACCAACGACATTGCCCTGCTCGACCTGGATGCCGATGCTGAGGCCTCCGGATTTTATAAAAAGTATCCTTATTTTGGAAAACTTGCCGTTCCGGCCGGCACTTACAAGGGAGTAGACTATGATGCGCCCTCCTTTCAGGACAGCGCCCTTTGGGTGGCCAACGCCAAGGTCCCCGCAGATGTTGTTTACAAAATGTTAACCATTATCTATACGGACGAAGGCCTCGCGCACATGTTAGGCCAAAAAAAGACCTTCAAAAACATGAGCCTGGAGACCGGAGCCACCAACATCGTTACCCCGTTTCATCCCGGAGCCGAAAAGTTCTGGAAAGAAAAGGGGGTGCTGAAATAAAATTCAAGGATTTAGGCATTCAGGAATTGGGGAATTCAATGAGTTCTAATTCTCCAATTCCTATATTTTCGGTTTAATGAATTTTATGTTAAGGGGGTAAAAAAGTGTACGACAAACTAAACAAAGCAGAAAAAATAATATTCGACGTATTATCCGTCTGTTTGGTTCTTTTTTACTCCTATTCCGCTGTTTTACAACCGGCATCCACCCAGTATCACCGTGGGATTTACGTCATTATTACCTATGTTCTCGCCTTTCTGATGTATAAATCCAAACATAAGCTAATGAGAATCGTTGATTATTTGCTGATACTGCTTTCAATTTTCAGTATCGGGTACTGGATTCTTAATTTTGAGGCCATCAACTATCGGACCGGTGCGGAGACGCCTTTTGACATGGCAGTTGCCGTCGTCGTGGTCCTGATTGGTATTGAGCTGGCCCGGCGGGTTGTCGGGACCGTATTCGTTGTCTTAGGGGTGCTGCTGCTGCTTTACGGGGTCTATGGCGATTATGTGCCCGATCTTTTTGCCCATGCGGGGGACACATTTCCAGGGCTGTGTACCAGCATTTTCTACAAGAGCGACGGCGTATTCGGCATCATGGCCAATGTTTTAGCGACCTATGTAATTTTGTTTGTCCTTTTCGGGGCA
>CAMYLH010000233.1 GCA_947259065.1 uncultured Desulfobacterales bacterium | reverse complement strand
AACGACCCCGATGTTATCCATTTTGGGGTGATTTACCTTTCGATTTTTTCGCTGGGATATGTCGCAGTGGGAACGATCATGGTTGCAGCTTCGGCTTTTCAGGGTTTGGGCAAAACCTATCCCTGTCTCATCGGTGCAGCGCTGGATAATGTTCTCTTTGCCGGATTGGTATTAACCTTGCCTGCGTTTTTTGGCTGGGGAATTCAATCCGTCTGGTGGATCAAACTGGCAACCGCCATAGCAGAGATGGTCGTCGTCGCCGCCTGGCTCAGAATCGAACTCCAGCGTGTGCGCACGAATATGGTATCCGTTTTGGGAGCTACGAAGTTGCAATACAGATAGGCGATATAAGCGCTAAGCTATTTTTGTGCTGGGGGGCTATATAAAGTAGACAAAAAATGAAAATCGAACATCGAACGTCCAACATCGAATGTTGAATGGGAAGAGATAAGTAACAGACTTAAAACCAAGAAGAAAGGCTGCTCAAGTAATCGTGAGAACCATAAAGAATAATGTTTTAAAAGAAACAGAAATGCTTATTCAAGGCTTGACAACGGATTTTTAAAAACCAATGAAATTAAATTGCGGAGCGAAGCGACAACATTATTCGATGTTCAGTCTCTTCGATGATCGAGGCACTTTTTCTCTTAAAAGAATTGGGCATGGTTTTAACTAAAACCGACACACCTGGAGATATTTTAATGCATCTTAAAAAAGTAAATTTACACACCGACAAATATCCGACCCGAAAGCACTACCCGTTTAATTTGGATCTTTTCAGCACAACCAGAAGCCTCAGTTTCAATTCTGCGGTCACCTTTTTTGTCGGTGAGAACGGATCCGGTAAATCCACATTGCTGGATGCGATCACCCGCAAGTGTGGCATTATGATGTGGCAGGGTATCCAACGGCCGCGGTTTAAGGCAAGCCCATACGAGAAGGATCTCTACCAAGCTATCGATGTAGTATGGCAGGACAAGCGCGTACCGGGATCTTATTTCGGCTCACACATTTTTCAGAATTTTGCCCAGCTGTGGGATGAATGGCTGACCATGGACCCGGGTTTAATCGAGTATCTCGGCGGTAAGTCGCTGATGTCTCAGTCCCACGGCCAATCTTTGATGGCTTTTTTCACCTCGCGGTTTAAGATTAAAGGTATCTATTTTTTAGATGAACCGGAAACCGCTCTTTCCCCCAAAAGTCAGGTGGAGTTGCTCAATCTTTTGCAGGACATGGCTCGCTCCGGGCATGCTCAATTTATCATTGCCTCCCACTCTCCGATTCTGTTGGCCTGCCCCGGTGCAGGAATTTTAAGTTTCGACGAAAACCCGGTGAGACCAATCGAATATGAAGATACCAAACATTACAAGATCTATAAGGAGTTTATGGCGGATCACACAAAATTCTTACACCAAAATTAGACTTGATGATTGAAATCAATATTTCCGAATAAATCCAGACATCGTCATTCATTACTGAAAAATAATTTTAGCCAAAGGCTTCGCCTTTTTTCTTTTATCTTATCTTACTTGGACATCACCAAAAATTGAATTCTGGAACCATCATATGCAGATTCTAAAAAGGCTTTTTCTTCTATTAACCCCCTACTGGAAAACCATCATCATCAGCGCCATTTTGTTGGTTGGACGGGCCGGATTGGAACTGGTGCCGCCGCTATTTCAAAAATCGATAGTGGATGAGGTCATCACCGCGCGTGATTTAAGTTTGCTGGCAGTTTTAATCATCGGTTTGATTGGCGCCTATGCCCTTCATCAGGTGGTTCAAATCGGGGATAATTACGTGCGTCACACCCTGGGCGAAAAATTTATCCTGGACCTGCGCATCCGGCTGTATGCCTATCTGCAAAAAATGTCTCTTTCCTTTTTTGAACGGACTTCAACCGGGGAACTAATGTCTCGGGTAACCAATGATCTCAGCGCACTGGAACATTTTGTCACCCATGGGTCAGCGCTCACGGCAGTGGATTTGATCCGGCTGGCAGGCGGTTCCCTAATTCTCTTCGTGCTGGATTATCGTCTGGCCGCCCTGGTCGTGATTCCGATTCCCATCCTGGCTCTGGCATTGCGGCATTATAACACCAAAATACGGCCGGTCTACCGCGGCGTGCGCGCCCGGCTGGGCAACATCAATGCCAAACTCCAGGACAACCTTTCCGGCATTCAGGTTATCCAGGCTTTTGCCCGGGAAGATCTGGAACGAAAACGCTTTGCGGCCGAAAGCGAACGCTATTATCACGCCCGCGTAAAAGGGATTCGTTACTGGTCGATTTTTTTTCCGACCATCCGTTTTGTGAGCGCCATGGCGGCCGTTGCCGTATTGGGCATCGGAGCCGTGATGGTTGTGCGCGGTCAATTGACACTGGGCACTCTGGTGGCATTTCTGGCCTATATTGCCTCTTTTTATGAACCCATCAATCGTCTGACGGAGGTGGACAATATTTTTCAGGAAGCCATCGCTGCAGGAGAGCGCATATTTGAATTGCTGGATGAAATAACCGATGTCAAAGACGCACCGGATGCGATGGATCTGCCCGTCATCCATGGAGAAATGGTATTTGATCAGGTTACGTTTCGCTATGGTACCGGCGACCGGGTGTTGAATACCATCAGTTTCAAAATGGCACCTGGAGAAATGGTCGCCTTGGTCGGCCCCAGCGGCGCCGGCAAAACCAGTATTGCCAATCTGATCTGCCGGTTTTATGATCCTATCCAGGGCCGTGTCACCGTTGACGGTTATAATCTTCGCGATATCAAGCTGGCCTCGTTGCGACGCCAGGTAGCCGTAGTGCTGCAGGATTCATTCCTGTTTAACAATACCGTCACCCAAAACCTGCTTTACGGTAAACCGGATGCTACCGCAGATGAGCTGATTGCGGCTGTCAGGGCCGCCAATGCCTATGATTTCATTACCAAGCTGCCCGAGGGCTTCGATACCGAGCTGGGGGAACGTGGCGTCAAGTTAAGCGGAGGGCAGAAGCAGCGGCTGGCCCTGGCCCGCGCGATTCTGGCCGATCCGAAAATCCTCATTTTAGACGAGGCCACCTCGTCTGTCGATGCCGAAGCCGAGTACTTGATTCAGCAGGCTTTGGAAAGAGTTTTAAAAGGACGCACGGCCCTGGTCATTGCTCACCGCCTGAGCACAATTCGCAATGCAGACAAAATTTTGGTCCTGGATTCCGGCAGACTGGTTGAAACCGGCAGTCACACTGAACTGATGCAGCGCGGCGGTCTTTACAGCCGGCTTTATCAGCGCCAGATGGAGTTGACCGCGGTTTAGGAACAAGGCTGGAATAAGATCTATTATTTATAATACGGTTTGAATTCTTCACTACTAAGTTGGTGTTCAGGTTGCTGGGGCGACATGAACTGTATTGATCCGGATTCAGCTCCAAACCCACAAAGACTTAAAACAAAACTGTTTTCAAAAATTGATCTTTGTGCTTTGGTGTCTTGGTGGCGTAATTTTTTTTAAATTGAATTGGAGGTTCTTATGGAAGTCTACACAAACGTTAATAACTTGTCCTGGGATCCTCACCCGTTTGCCGAAGGCGTCAAAATTAAGCCTTTGGTCACCAAAAGGAATGATGATTTGAATGTCAGCTGCATTCTGGTTAGAGTTCCGGTCGGCATTGAAATAGCTGAACATACCCATGAGGAGCAGGTAGATATTCTTTATCCCTTAAGGGGCAGGGCCGAAATGTTTGTCGAGCAGACCGGAACTTTTGCATTAAAGCCGGGTGTTGTCGTCCGCGTACCCAAAGGAGCGAAGCATCGGATTTTCAACGTGACTGAAGAACTGATCATCTACGATGTTTTTCACCCGGCAACCATCTGAGCGGCACCCCTGTTGCAAAAGTCGGAGGGCTTTAAAACCAAGGCGTCAAGGTTGAAGTTGTAGTCGTTTACCTCGAATCCTTGACAACACAGGATCTAAATATGGATAAATTGATTGCGGTCGTAACCGGGGGTACCCGCGGTATCGGCTTGGCAATTGCCGAATCGTTGGTGAAACGGGATGCATCTCTTGCCATAACTTACAAAGGTGAGGATAAAGACGCTGTCAATGCCCGCCGGCACCTGGAGAGCTTTAAGAAGGATAACCAGTGCATCCTGACGCTCAAAGGAGATGCCGGAGATTCTGGCGTCGTTGCCGAACACTATAACACCGTTCGCAGCAAACTGGGCCCGGTCAACATTCTGGTCAACAACGCCGGAATCATGCCGGCAAGATCTTTTGATGAAATCAGCGTGCAAGATTGGGATGAGACCCTTCGCGTCAACCTCAGCGGCGCTTTTTACTGGTGCCGCCAGGTCGTACCGGACATGAAGGCAACTAATTTTGGACGGATTGTCAACATCTCATCCCTGGCGGCCCGGGGCGGCGGTGTGGTCGGGCCCCACTATGCAGCCTCCAAAGCCGGGATGCTGGGATTGACTCGCTATGCCGCCAAAGAGCTGGGTTTTAATGGCATCACCGTCAATGCGATTGCACCGGCATTCATCGAAGATGCCGGAATCTTTGCGCAGTGGACGCAAGAGAAAAGAGCCCTGCTGAAGGAAAAGATTTTCGTGCCTCGTCTCGGAAATGCCCTGGATGTCGTGCGGGCATTCGAATACCTGCTCGACTCACCCTTTGTTACAGGAGTAACCTTGGATGTCAATGGCGGAGCGTTCATGATTTAGCTGATGATGAATGGATTCTATTTTAATACTCAATTTAGACAGGATTTACGGGATTATTTGGAGATTTTGATTTCCCGGTTTTCGAATGAAACCGTGAAAAAAT
>CAMYLH010000232.1 GCA_947259065.1 uncultured Desulfobacterales bacterium | reverse complement strand
ATGCAACAGATTGTGCGAGATGAGGGCGGTGTCGTCATTCCGATGATCGCCAATATGGTTGATGCGGCCAGCGACAAAGTGAAGTTCGACAAGCCTGCCGGAAATCAGGAACTGGACGGTTTGAGAATCTGTGAACGCTGGTGGTTTGCCTAATCCGTTCGTGTAAGTATTATAAATGTTTACGATGGTTTTAATTTTGGGTTGGGCCGGATGCCTCGCATTCGGCCCTAATTTTTTTGTTGGGTCAAAATTTTACGGATAAGATTGAATGTCAAAATATCTAAATGAATATAAAGAACCCAATATCAGATCATACTATATCATCCTCTAAAAACTCTTGCGATACCATCTGAAACATGCAGCTTTTGCTTGCTTGATTGATTTATTCATTGTCCGGTTGCTCATAATTTTACATACTCCATCAAATGGATGAATTTGTCGTAAAAACTCTGCATTTGGAGAAGGCTGCTGAGGATGGATATTAAAAATTTTCAAAGTTCTTACAAAATTGAGCTGACAATTTTTAGGTTAGCTGGGCAAATATACTATAAAATCTGAATATTGGCAGGATTTGACTAAGGCACGATATATACACTTTTAGGCAAGCCAAAATTGATTACCTTAGCTGATGGCATATGAAATTTAATGATATACCTACAAACAAAATTTTTTTATTTTTACCACTTTCAACATTGGCACGCACACAGAATTTAAAGTTGTCATGGCTTGCGTAGGAAGCGTACGTCACCATTTCAATTCGTTGAAGGATGTGGCTATCGGGCGGAATAAACTATTTGTGGAGGTTCTAATTATTCGACATCCAGAACGGCACCTTTATTAGCCTGTTGAACCAGCTTCTGGTAAATGGATAAGAAGCCTTTCTCGACCCTTTTAGGTGGCGACCATTCATCCAGCCGGGATTTGATTTGATCTTCAGGCAACAACAATGTGATACGTCGTCTTGCAACGTCGATTTCAATGGGATCACCATCTCGAACTGCAGCTAAGGGGCCGCCGACAGCAGCCTCCGGTGCGGCATGCAGTACCAGCAGCCCCTCGCAGGTTCCTGAGGCCCTGCCATCGGTGACCAGGGCGACTTTATCGATCAAGCCCATGCCGACCAGTAGGTTGGCTATAATCGTGCCGGTCTGGCGCATGCCGGGGTCTCCTTTGGGGCCCTGGTAGTTGATCACCACAACATCACCAGCACTGATTTTTTTATCTATCAGGGCATTCGTAGCTGCAACTTCATTGTTGAAAACTCGGGCGGGGCCACGAAACGTCATCATGGCTTTCGGTACGGCGGCTTGTTTTATGATAGCGCCATCGGGTGCAAGGTTGCCGTATACAACAGAGATTCCGCCTTCAGACTCCAGCGGTTGATCAAAAGGAAAAATAACCTGACGATTACGCACAGCAGCCTTATCGAGATTTTCGCCCAGCGTTAATCCGGTAGCCGTAAGGACATCGAGATGGAGCTTTGATGACAGCTCTTTCATTACGGCCTGAACACCGCCGGCATCGTGCAGATCGTTGGTATTGTATTCTCCGGCAGGAGCGACGTTTGTAATGTGTGGCGTTTCTCGACTTAGACGATCAAACGTTTCCAGATCCAACTCCAGCCCTGCATCATGTGCGATAGCCATGATGTGCAGCAGCGAGTTTGTCGACCCTCCGACTGATAGAAAAACGCGCACCGCATTTTCAAGGGCCTTCTCGTTAATGATTTGTTTAGTTCCAAGCCCTTGTTCGAGGAGCTTCATGATCTGCACCCCGGAGCGTCGTCCGATATCTATAATCTCCTCGCCGTGGCCGTGGACGGTACCGGCACCGGGTAGCGTCAACCCTAAAGCTTCAGTGACGATGGCCCCGGTGTTGCCCGTGGCTACACCGCAGCAATTACCGCCACCGCAGATGGCACAATCGTGTATTTCGTCGAACTCCTCAAGTGTGATCGTATTCACCTGAAGTTCTCCAAATTTGTGGATCATTTTCGTCCAGTCCATGCGTTGGCCTTTGTATTCGGCGGCTGCCATGCTGCCGCCTGGTATGATAATCGTCGGCAATCCCAGCCTCGCTGCCGCCATGCAATTTGCCGGAATGGCATCATCGCAAACAGTGACCATGACCAGGGCATCGAAGTAATTGATCTCAGCGACGGCCTCGATGTAAGAAGCGGTAATGTCCCGATAGGGCAACGTCCAACGGTAGTTTTCACCGCCGTGAGGCATACTCACACAGGTGGCGCTGATAAAAAATTCAATGGGCGTACCTCCGGCGTCTGTAACACCGGCTTTTACCTCCCGGGCTATTTCGTTGAGATAGTTGGCTCCGGGACTTAGCTCTCCGTAACCGTTGACAACGCCGATAAAGGGACGCTTGATTTGATTTCGGCTGAACCCGGCACCTTTCATCAGGGCTTCACGACTTGCCCGTCCATAGTCTGTAAGCGTCTCTACCCGCCGCTTGATTTTCTGCATTTTGACACCCTTCAGTACGTTATTTTTTTTGCATTTTTTTACAGCACCGCGAGCTCTGCATTAAGCAAATCCGTCAGCAACATATGACTGGGCTTGTGAGTAATACAAATGGGTGGTTTGGCATGTTCGATGATAACCTGGGGCGTGACGCCGCAGGCCCAGAAAACCGGCACTTCACCTGCATACACCGGATAAACATCACCAAAATCCGGTTTGGTAATATCCCGGATGCCGATCTCTGCCGGATCGCCGAAATAAAGGGGTGCCCCGTGGACATTTGGAAATCTGCTGGTCACCTGAATGGCCCGGATCGCATCGGCCGGCTTGTAAGGCCGCATTGAAACCACATAGGTTCCCTTGAACGGTCCGGCTGAGATGGCTTCGATGTTAGTGCGGTACATTGCGGTTGAGAGACCCAACTGCAAATGGCGGGGGGGGATGTTGGCATCCCGCAAGGCCTCATCAAAAGAAAATGAGCATCCCAAAACAAAAGTTACAAAATCATCCTGCCAAAGGTTTCTTATATCCTGCATATCGGTATCCATCACACCATCTCGAAACACACGGTACATGGGTAAGTCCGTGCGGATATCGATGTCATCTCCCAACCTTGGAAGCATGGGGTCACCAGGTTCTGAAACTGCAAGCAGCGGGCACGGTCTCGGATTGGCCCAACAAAACTTCAAAAAATCGGCGGCCCAATCCTTTGGCAGAATGGCTACATTGCCTTGTACAATACCAGGCGCCAAATTCAGGGTGATGTCAGTCAACTCTCCTTCGCGCGCTTGCCGGCGCACTTCACGTGAAAGCTGACGTGCTGTGTCAGGGGTATAATCGTTGCCACTCATCGTTTTCCTCTCGCTTTATTTTTCGGTTAGCCATTCCAATTTTAAACGATTCAACGTGTCTTGGGTCGGATTCCCTGACACCTCATCCCACTCGCATTGGATGTAATACTCCCTTAATGCAGTCTCAAATTCATTTCTGTTAATCTTCCAGCCTTCTGTCGGTCCCCCTTTCAGGGGTTGTTGAAATAATTTTTCAGGAAGCGTGTCCTGGGCACGATCGAGTCCCTCCCTGGCATTGAACATGCGCATCAAGTTTAAACGCCTCTCACCAAGCTCCAGCAGCTCTGCCACAGTCACATCCCAACCGGTTACGGCCTGAACCATCTTGACCATGTGATCCGGTCCATAGAGTTGCCATGAAGGTCCCCAAACAAAATGACACATATTCACACTGTCCATCATGCCGTACAGATATTGTGTCTTGCGGACAAATTCGATCTTGCCGCTCTCCAGACTTTGGGCCGACAACGGCGATGACAGCCCTATGGCGTTGTAACGATCTTTGAATGAGTCGTAGGTGCCCGCGGTATAGGTAAAGTCATGGTCACAGCTCATATGATCTGAACCAAAGGGGTTGACGGCATAAATTAAAGCCAGGCCTCTTTTCACCTGGGGCATGTGAGCAGCAGCTTCCTGGTTTTTACTGGTAATCAAAAATTCCGCACCCAATCTGAGTTTTTCAGAAGCTCTCGCGGACCCCTCGGCCAATATGTCACCAAATCCCTCCCGATTGCCAATCATTTGGGTCAACCGAACCATGGTTTCGGCGTCACCGAAATTAATTTCCATTCCTCCGGTATGGTCTTTCGTCAGACTGCCGGCTTCAAACGCCTCCATCGCCCAGGCAATGGTTGCACCGCATGATATGGTGTCCATACCATATTGATTACAAATTTCATTCGCCTTGCAAACCGCTGCCAAATTATCAACACCGCAATAGCTTCCAAAGGCGCAGACCGTTTCATACTCCGGCCCTCCATACAAGGGGTCCACCGGGTACGGTCCATCTTTAATCTCGACAACACGTTTGCAGCGCACAATGCATCCAAAACAAGTGTCGCGCCCTTTGGTGGCCTGCTTTTTGTCTTTCGCTCCCAGCAGGATATCGTTGTACAGGGTCTCGCCATCTATTGCCTGCCAGCCATCGAACACCCCGCTGTTCAAATTAAAGCTTGGCAGTCCCCCCATCTCCTGCTGAACAGCCACTGTGGCTGCCGTGCCGTATTTGCCCAAACCCGCCACATTGGACGAAGGTAATTCACGCGCACCCCATTTTACCACCTCTTTCAAAACCTTTGGATCGGCAACCGCAGGCTTGGTATTTCCACGAACGGCCACGGCTTTTAAATTTTTACTCCCCATCACCGCCCCCATGCCGGTGCGACCGTTGGCCCGGTTGCACATATTTATTAGGGAAGCATAGCGAACCAGGTTTTCTCCACCGGGGCCAATCTGTAAAACTTCAATATTTTTTTCATCTCCCAATTCAT
>CAMYLH010000231.1 GCA_947259065.1 uncultured Desulfobacterales bacterium | reverse complement strand
AATATCCTCCGACCGTTCGACCAGGGAAGGACACGATAAGGGAAAGTACCTCAACCGGAAGGGGTCATGATCATAGATTCACGGCCCTACAAGCCCAAATATGTCAGCGGTGAATCCTACTATATGCTCCAGGACATCAAACCGGAACTTAAAAAAGTATTTTACCTGGAGGCCGAGGTCGACTAAGAAAAGGACGGTTCATATAAAATCGTCTGAAAAACCGGGATCAGGAACAATTTGACCTTATGAAATAATTGTTGTAGTTTTCCGTCCAACATTAAATTACTAATAAGTTCGAAATTATTTAGGCATAGTTGGCGCAATTGCAAATGCGAATTTGGACCGCCCGATTTCACCACCCGCTACGCTCTGTGGTGAATATTTTTTTAAAACTTCACCAGACCATGTCTAATTATTTATGGCCCCCTTAGTAAATAAAAAGGCTGGATGGTTAATGATGAAAAATTGTTTCTCCAAAGGAGAACGCGCGTCAGACCTTAACCAATTAATCAAGATCAAAAGATACGGTTGGCAGCAGGCCCAGCGCCTGATGCAGGTATTGGGCAAAGCAGCCATCTATAGATAATCGCTGCCGTGAGCCCATAGACTGAATTGATACACGACGGACCCTTCAGCGGAGGGAGAAATGAAGCTAATTGATCAGGCGCTTGCAGACGGACGTACCGCACTTTCTGAATACGAATCCAAACAGGTGCTGGCGTCTTACGGTATTCCGGTGACCCAGGAGGATCTTGTCACCAATCCGGCGGATCTTTCGGAGGCTATACACAAAATCGGTTTCCCGTTGGTCATGAAAGGGTGCGCTGCGGAAATTGCTCACAAAACCGAAAAAGGCTTGATCCGCGTGGATGTCAGAAATGAGGATGAAGCCCGAACTGCCTATAAAGAAATTACCTCCGCGATGGATGGCGCAGAAAAGGCGGTGCTGGTTCAGCAGATGATCAAGGGTCAACGCGAACTGGTGGTAGGACTGACCCGTGATCCCCAGTTCGGTCCCTGCGTGATGTTCGGCCTGGGTGGAATATTTACCGAGGTTTTAGAAGACACCTCTTTTCGGGTCGCACCGATAGAAAGACGGGACGCCCTGGAAATGATGCAGGATATCAAGGCCCATAAAATCCTGGAAGCCATCCGTGGTATGGAGCCGGTGGATACGGATCTGCTGGCGGAAATCCTGATGGCGATCGGGCGGCTCGGCATGGAAAATGAAGCCGTCAAGGAAATTGACATCAACCCGGTGATTATCTCTGCGGGCAAACCGGTGGCGGTGGATGCCCTGGTGGTTCTGGCATAAACTCCCCCGCCATGTGGGGCCCAATAGAATGAACTACCCCGCTGCAAGCACCGGGGTATCAATCGGAAAATTTTAGTCGCCACAAGGAGCGGGGAATTAAACCCTCGTCCGCCGCGGATTAAATTGACGGCGCTGATATTCAAGAATGAAAAACAGCATTGCTTTATTTGAGTTGGACGTTTTTCTAAATCCCAAATCGGTTGCGGTTATCGGTGCTTCGGATAGACCGGGCTCTTGGGGGTCGTTTATTATGAGGGGATTGCTTTCCGCGAATTTCCGCGGGCACATCTTTCCGATAAATTCCAGGGCCGGTCAGGTGTTTGGTATACCTGCTTTCAAGAATATAACAGAGATCAACTCTCCCATCGATTTGGCCGTTTGCGCCATTCCGCAAAAATTCGTGAAAGAAACCGTTGAAGCCTGTGGTCAAAAAGACGTCAAAGGTATCACGGTCATCACGGCCGGTTTTGCAGAGACTTCCGACCAGGGCTGGCAACAACAGGCATCCCTTGCCGGGCTGGCGCGTTCTCTCGGTATCCGGCTGATCGGTCCGAACGTCAGTGGCACTTTCAATCTACATGCCGGCTTCAATGCATCGTCAATTCCCGCCGATACTCTTTTATCCACGTCTATCGCCGCCGTCTGCCAGGGAGGCTATGCATTTTATGATATCCTTTCTTCCGGTCGCGCTAAAGGATTGGGAGTCGGCAAGTTTATTCATACCGGCAATGAGAGCGACCTTACCGTCACGGATTTTCTTCAGGCCTTTGGTAAAGATCCCGAAGTGAATGCCATCATCATGTATATCGAAGCCCTTCGCGATGGAAAACGCTTCATGGAGATCGCCGGGGAAGTGGCCGCAACAAAGCCGGTAGTGGTCTACAAAGCCGGTCGAACAGTCGACAGTGCTCGGGCAGCACACAGCCACACCGGAGCCCTTGCAGGACAGTGGCAGGTATACAAGGGACTGCTGCGCCAGGTAGGTGCGATTATTTCACCTGCCATGGAGCTGCTGCTGCCCATGGGCCATGCTCTGATAGAGCGACCGACGATGAAAGGCAGCCGGGTAGCGATCATTACTATGGGGGGATCCTGGGGGGTGGCCCTGACCGATTGTCTCGCGGAAGCGGGTTTGTCCATTCCGGAATTCTGTCCAGAACTGCAAAAGGAACTGCGTTCTCTGGGGATGCCGGATCGCGCTTCGGTCAAAAATCCGGTTGATTTCGGTGCTTCCGGGCAATTTCTGGCTGTTGATTTTCCGACATCTCTGGCCCGCACGATTTTGGCTTCGAAGGAAGTAGACGCCTTAATCCTGCATGGCATTGGCAGACCTGGAATGCATTCGGCAGAGACTCCCGAAGAGTGGAAAATATTCTTGGAAATTGAAAAGCAGCAGGTCAATGAAATCTGTGCATTGGAAAAGGAAATGGGCATACCGGTCTTAATCGGCAGCCACTACAACCCCTGGGAAAGTCAGGCAATCAGCGATCTCAACCAACAGGGAGTAAGGATCTACAATCGGCTTCATGAAATCGTCTGGCTGCTGACGGCCATGCACCGATACGGAATGATTCAAAAAGAGAATAGGTAGTGCTTCAACAAATCCCTCTCAGCAAGCCGTTGCCAAACGGCCCGATCATTTTAGTGAGTTCGTCCGTTTCAAACTCAAGATACTCGCGCAGTTCTTTAAATGAATAATTCAGCAGGCGCTTGCAGCACCTTAAGGACCTGGCAGGTTTGCGCGCAAAGTCTTCGGCAACCTTAAATGCTGCATCTCGTAAATCGTTGAAGACGACAACCTCATCCACCAGACCAAGCTTCAACGCCTGGCCGGCAGTGATATCGTCTTCGGACAGCATTATTTTATAAGCTCCGCTGGCTCCTAACATTTTAGACAGAAAAAAAGCGCCGCCGCCTTTGGGCACCAGCCCGTATTCAAGACAGGGATTCTGAAAAACCGTATTGTCCGCCACAATCCTGTAGTCGCACGCCAGACTGATATTCAAAAATAAAGGCAGCACGTTGCCACTGTCGGCATGAATGACAATTTGATTAATCTCTTTGATCTTTAAGATAAGATCGTCAACGGCATGAAACAGTTTATGGACGGCATTGACATCCAATGCCGATTGAGTGACCTGGTTGTAAAAATTGCAATATTCTTCCCTTCCTGCTTTATTTGGAGAGCTCACAACCAGTAGGGCCTTGATCGCATCGGTGCGGGACAATTGATCCAGATAATCTAAGAACGTGCTCTTCGTCTCCAGACTGGTTGCCCGAATCATGAGATTATCTTTGAGATTGAGCACCAATACCGTACCGATAATCTCACCTTTGAAAAAATCGAAATCACTTTCCAAATCGATTTTTCTCTTCATCCGATCACCTCCTTTTTTAAGTTTCGATCTATTGTAGAAGAGTACGTTAATTAAATCAATAACATCCTTTTTTCAGGATTAAAAAGTGTCATTCCCATTCGTTCCTTTGCTAGTACCTGCCAAAGTCATAATTCATAGGCAATGATCTCGATATTCCTTTTGAAATAGCTAATTTTGTTGAATTTTTAAGATTGACGATTTTGAAAAACTCCTGTAGAATTGTAACTTATAAAAATCATTATGATTTTTAAATCCAATGTTTAGGAGGTCAGATGACAAAAGCAGAATTAATTGAACAAATGGCAAAGGATGCTAAATTAACCAAGGCCGCCGCCGGCAGAGCGTTCGAATCATTCCTCGATGGAGTGACGAAAGGCTTGAAAAAACGAAACAGCAGGGTAACCCTGGTCGGCTTCGGAACATTTAGCAATGTTTACCGTAAAACGCGCAAGGGCCGCAATCCTCAGACGGGCGAGAAGATCAAAATTAAAGGTAAAAATGTTGTGAAATTCAAACCCGGTAAAACGCTCAGAGAAAAAATTTAATCCATCCCAATTTATCAATAAAGTTTTTTTTAGGAAATATTTTTATTCTTGACAAAAGGTGAAAGTAAATCCTAAAGAATATCTGAAGGTGCCATTTAGGCTTAAAAGGGAATCCCGTTAAAATCGGGAGCGGTCCCGCCGCTGTAGCCCCGCCCTTTCTCATCGAAAAAGGGAACCTGCTCAGCCCTGTGTGTCACTGTTTCGTCCTAACGAGATGGGAAGGCCGCTGAGCGGGCGGGGGAGTCAGAAGACCTGCCTTGCCGATATAGCTGGATTTCCGCGTGAGTACGGAGCCGGTTGGATAGCGCTAAGGGTTAAGAAAACTGGGTGCAGCCCTTCAAGTGTAACAGCTTGAAGGGCTTTTTTTATTGGCATCCGTTGAGGGGTTGAGTGCTATCCTTCGGCAGCGTACCGAAGCCGGCCGAATAACTCCAATTTTAAATATTTAAGGAGGTATCAAAGATGAGAAAACATTATTGTATTCCTGTTCTGGCTATGTTTTTTGCGATCTGTCTGTGTCCAGTCGCTGCACACCATCGGCGGCCAAGAATATCACGATTTGCGCCGGACCGTCGGCGCCTTC
>CAMYLH010000230.1 GCA_947259065.1 uncultured Desulfobacterales bacterium | reverse complement strand
CAGCGCAGCTTGGAGGCGGAAAAAAAGGGGGTCCAGCGGTAACCCCGCCAGTCTCAGAGTGATTTCCTCTGCACCCTTGCTTTGAGTTCTTCAATGGAATAGGTGGTACGTTGATCCTGCCAGACGATGGCATTGTATATGAAAAGACCCCTTTGGCAGTCCCAGGCGATGACGGTCTCACTCTGATTGTCGATGCCGATGGCGTCAATATCGAATGGTGCAATGGGCAGTGCAATGGGGTCAAGCTAAGTAAGCGAAATAATATAAACTAATATCGATCGAAATCACTAACTACGGCATTACTGTGGTTTGGTTTGATTGGAGGTGTTGGATCGCAATGGCAAACCGGGCAATGTCACATTAGGGTATGATTCGCTGGAAGAATATCTCAAGGGATCCTATTATTTTAAACCATGAATTGATGATCAATGCCGACCCTATGCGGCAACGGACATTTTTTTTGTGCGGTCTTCAACGGCTTGGATAATCTCTTGAATCGAATCCACCTCTGGTTCCTCAAAATACACCTCACCGCATTGCTGACAGACCCAGGCTGGAACGGCGTCAAGCGTCAGATGATAGCCTTTGCGGTCAATGTGAAAGGGTGCGGTTTGCTTATTCATGTGTCCATGACAATGCATGCACTTCATTGTTTTTTCCTTTTTTTGCAGCAATCTGACGTAAACGCGTCAAAATATCAATCGATCCGGTCATGATGATGCTCAGTTTGTAGGAATCTGTTTTGGGATTTCTGGTTTAGGCGATAGCGATTCAATAAGTCAATGGCTGTATCGGATCAGATCCTGAGAAAGAGAGCCAAGAAAAATACGGCACGCGATGTGGCGATCTATCTGGCCAGGGAACTGAGCGGAAAAAGCGGTGTTGATTTAGAAAAATATTTTGGCATCATATGCGACGCAGCTGTAACGGTCCGGTATAAGTAAATTTCAGAGCAGATCATCCGAAACCGGCGGTTGAAGAGTAGGGTTAATCGGGTTAAGAATAAAATAGTAAATAATTGAGATGGGACCGCTATGTTTTCGCATAGATCTTTTGATTTCCTTGCAATTTCCTTGCTTAGTATTATTCTGTGCGTATGCGAAGGTTGTTTAAAAATATCATTATAACGTTCATATTGATGATTATCGGCACCTCGTTACCGTCCGATTCGACCGGATTTTCGTTGGATTATTCACTTGGTTTCAATGGTCATTTTCAGCTCAATAAATGGGCACCCCTGAGTGTCGTCTTTGATAACAGGGGCGTGGCGACATCCGGCATATTAGAGGTGATTGTCACCTCCGGCAGTGAGTACCAGGGGGATGTTTACCGGACCATCTATTCGACAGAACTCGATCAGCCCCAAAATTCCAAAAAACGGTATGCATTTACCATCTTAATTAAATCCTTTACCCATAATCTCATCATTCGGCTTCGGCAAGATGATAAGACTCTTTTTTCCAAATCAATAAATCTGCGATCCCATTTCACCGAAAAGAGTTTGGCCGTTGTGGCAGATAATTTTGTTGCGCCGGATATTCTGTCGGTGTTGCCACAACATCTTTTCCCGGCCAACGTTCGTCCGACACACCTGCCGGAAACCTGGTACGGCTATAACAGCTTGAAACTACTAGTTTTGCAGGCCGACACCATCAGACAGTTACGAGATCGACAGTTTGAGGCCCTTATCGGCTGGTTAAAACAGGGCGGATACCTTGCCGTTGGGACCGGCCTAAACTCCGGCTCGCTGGCTGACAAACGGCTGCAGCAACTTCTACCGATTCGTTTAGGCGGGTATCAGCAACTTTTTGAAATAAAATCGTTAGGACAATTTTGCGGCCGAGAAATAACCGGCATTGAACCGTTGCTGGTATTAAAAGCCGGTATTGACGATTCCAAAATCCTGGTAAAAGAAAAGAATATACCGATTGTTACCCAGAAGAACCTTGGATTCGGCCAAATTATTTTTCTATCCTTCGATTTTAATGCACCACCCTTTAGTCGTTGGGATGGCAGGAAGATGTTTTGGAATAAAATCCTGTCCCTGCAGCCGAACGTCGACAGACCCATGATTGAAGTGGATAATCAGCAGATTGTGGATTCCATGTTCGCCGGCATCCCGATAAAATTTCCGGATTTTAAATCGGTTTTCATTTTTGTTTGTGCCTACCTCATTTTTCTATGGGTCTTGTTGAAAAAGATTAATAAACCCGGCAAAGGTAGATGGCAATACAGCCTTTGCTTATTATTGATGATCAGCCTTTTCACATCTATCGGCTACTGGGTCTTTTATTACCCCAAATTGAAACCAAAATTTGCTTTCAATAGTTTTTGTCAACTAGACATAGCCGATTCCGGCAGCCCTGCGACCGCAAGTTATTTCATCGGACTGTATTCATTGATGAGGTCGGCCTACGGATTGAATTTCGGATCATATGCCTACCCTGTGACCCACATTATCCCTGAAAAGTCGAATGCCAAAATACCCAACCCTTATGTATTGCACACAAAGGACAGCGGGCAACATATTATCGGGTCGATACCACGCTGGTCGCATAACTTCTACAAGCTGAATTTAAATATTACTTCTCCTCTGGCCGGCTATGCCCGTCGCGATAAGTCTTTTATGACACTGATAATTGAGAACAAGGTGCCCCACAATCTCGTCGACTGCCTGATCTACTATCGGAAACGATTTTTATTTGTTGAGGATATTTTGGCGAGCAACCGTCAAACGATACGAGTTAATTTGGCGAATTTGAAAAAAAAAGAAATTTTCGGTGAGCATGAGATCCAATCCATTGTCAGGCGCTTTGACGGCAATGGATCTGCCTCCTATCTTCGAAAAACCCAGCGACATCTTACGTCAGATATATTGCTTGAAATTCATCATAAATACAAATCGAGGCCTGATCGCCTGATTCTGGTCGGATGGATGCAAGCCGGTTTGATTTTACCGCAATTCAACCCAACCAGCCCACCGGGTGCCGGCATTACCATGATCAACTGGGAACTGCCCGTGGAGATAACGTTATGAAGCTATATTTCCTGACGGACGAATCTGAAAAATCCCTGGCACCTTTTTTTTCAAAGCGGCTACTGGATACCCTCATGATCAGTGCGGTCATCGTGGGGGCATTTTCGATCGTATTCTGGTCGCGGCGGCCGCTTTCCGAGCTAGTCGCAACCGGAAATGAACCGACCATCTTTTTCCTTATTTTTGCGGTGACCCTGATTGTCAATTCCTATGTCAATCTATGCTGTGGCGGTGGTAATATGGTTCGTAAAGGTTATCATATTATCCGCAATCAAATCGACCCACCCACTTATGAGAAGGAAATTGACTTTTACCGGTACGGCCTGATTGAATTTTTACTACATACCTTACTGTTGTTGCTGCCTTTTATACCTTTGCTGTCCCTGGCTGCTTTCAGCTCAGCGGTTTCCATGGTCACGTTTATAATGGCTGTTACCATTTTGTACACCACGTCTCTGTTTTGTCGGATGTCGGGCTTTTTGGTTTACTTAACCTGGGGCAGATTGAGTACTGGCGGCTACTTTGCCACCCGAGCGCTGATGATCTTTTTCGTCTTCGCAACTATTTTATTTGCTCCGGATATCAATCCGCTGCAGCTTCTATACCTCTTAAATCATAGCCCGAACAGCAGAAGTTTTCCCTTTGCGATTTATATGGCGGTTGTGTCGGTTGCCATACTTGGCCTCATAGTGGTAAGTCATGTATTGGTCAAACGTCATCTACACAAAAGAAAAATGTAAAAGTTTAGCCACCAAGACACAAAGGCACAAAAAAAGAATATTAAGCTCTTGTTAAAAACGGCATCAATAGAACATAATTTAACCTTTGTGGCTTAGTGCCCTAGTGGCTGTATTTTAACGGAGAATATAACGTGAGTGTCGAAATCTCGTTTAGCAGTCAAATCGCAAAAATCAAACGGCGGATTGTCATCCTGGCCATTCACCGATTATTGCTCACTGCTGCTTTGATCTTTCTTTCCATCAGTACATTTTTTTTCATCCTAACCAAAGTAGGAATGACAGATTACCATATCGATCGAAGATGGGTTTTCGTTTCGATCGGAATTTCTCTGTCAACTGCGATATTCATCGGCCTTGCGACAAGACGCCAATTATTGAATATATTGATCGATATCGATCGACGCTTAAAACTGCAGGACAGACTCAGCACAGCCTATGAATTTCTGAAATTTAGAAAGAGAACTGATTTTGCAGACTTGCTGATAACCGATGCTGCGGTCAAACTGCGTCAAATTAGCCGGCAACAACTCGTGCCGGCCAGATTTTCATTTCTGCACTTGCTGGTTATCATTTTGCTGATTATCAACATTCTTTTATATTCAGGTGTTTTTATTTCATCAGATTTTAAAACAACCCACCAAGAATCACAAATCATCGAAAACGCTGCCAAATTATTGAAAAATTATTCAATCAGCCGAATCAAAAACAAGGCTGATCAGATGCCAATACCTCAATCTGCTTACGCTAAAAAATTAGAGCAATTCAGCAAAACCCTCAGTGATGGTTCAAAATCCTTCGAACAGCGCCTGGCGGCACTGGACAATTACTTACGAGAGGTTCAAGGCGAGCAAACGCGTCTGGCAAGTGGACTGGCTGCCAAACTGGATTCTGCCGGCATTAAAGAATTACCCATTCCAAAAATACCTGACCTGGCAGATTTAACCTCAAGTCAATTGGAAAAACTCAAGGGGCTTTTGAACAGAATACTGAACAACCGGATGCCCGATCCCATCAACCAAAATATTGAATCCCTGCAGGAGCTCGACCGCATTGAAA
>CAMYLH010000229.1 GCA_947259065.1 uncultured Desulfobacterales bacterium | reverse complement strand
TATCTCTGTTTCGTTGATCTGTCTGTCTTGATGACCACTTGACCGATATATCAATGGAAAGTATATGGTTGTTCTGCCGGCGTATACCAAACAAATTGTAAAAAATATAAGCAAAAATTCTTAGTTATAAACGAATCTGTTCTGCAATATAAGGCAATCGGGACTTCAAATGTCACCTAAAAAGGGGAAAATCGTTCTGATGGGGTCTGGCGAGCTGACTGCTACAATGGTCGAGGTTCACAAAGGCCTTTTGGACCAATTGCCGGGATCTCCTCAAGCGGCCTTCCTGGACACACCGGCCGGTTTTCAGCTTAACGTGGACCAGATATCCCACAAGGCCTTAGAATATTTCCGGATTCATATTCAGCAATCGATGTCCATCTCCTCATTCAAATCCCACGAGGTGACTACAGATTTTGAGGCCCGGCAGGCGTTTCACATCTTGCGCAATTCCAACTATATTCTCATTGGACCGGGAAGCCCGACGTATGCGGTGCAACAATTGAAACCATCTCCCGTCCCGCAAATTTTAACGCAATGTGTGGCAAACGGCGGATGCCTGGTTGCCGCCAGCGCCGCAGCCCTGACTGTCGGGCGCTTGACCCTGCCGGTATATGAAATCTACAAAGTCGGTCAAGACCTGCACTGGGTGGACGGCATGGACATTCTCGGACAATTCGGTTTTGATCTGGTTGTGATTCCGCACTGGAACAATGCCGAAGGCGGCACGCATGATACCCGCTTTTGTTTCATGGGCGAACCGCGCTTTCGTAGGCTCGAATCCCTCATTCCGCAAAAAGTGCCTGTACTTGGATTGGATGAGCATACGGCCTGTATTCTGGATTTTGAAGACAACCAGGCAGAGGTCAAAGGAATCGGCCGGGTGACACTGCGGACTGCGGACAGAGAATTATCTTTCAAACCCGGCGATCGGTTGCCTTTGGATGTGTTGCGTGGCGGGGAGACCGATGCCGGCTGGCGTCCTGTTCCGGCCGAAACTCGAACGCCGCAAAAAGATTGCGCCGGCGCACCGGACTCATTTTGGGATAGAATTCATACACTTGAGGATAGATTTCATAAGGGCCTCGAGATTCATGACCCCAAAGCATCAACCAACGCCCTGCTGGAGCTGGACCGCACCATCTGGCAGGCCCAGCAAGATTTAGAGAGCGAAGAATTTATAAGCCAGGCCCGGGATACGCTCCGTGACCTCATTGTCCTGACGGGAAATGAGTTGTCCTCGTCTCCCGTAAACCAGGCCGAGTGTCTGGCGCCGCTGGTAGAGGCATTATTAGAATTGCGCCAAAACTTTAGAGCAAATAAGCAGTGGACCGAGGCCGATGCGATCCGCGATACGCTTCTCTCGGTGAACATAACCGTGGAAGATGCCAAAAACGGTTCAACGTGGCGCTTGGAAACGTGAAGGAAAACCGATTGTATTTTAGATTGAGCGGTTCAGATTTCAACCGATCAATACAATGATCAGCGCGACAGGAGAGGTTTTGCAGCATGGTGAATACCCCGCCGATATCGATTCTATGTCTTAAAAAAGAGGAAGATGTCTCCTTGACATCTTTTTCATCTTATCTCAGATCCATACCACATATCCGGCTTTCGGAGATATCGCAGCTGCCCGCTGACCTGAGTTCTTATGATATCGTCATGACATCGAGCACCCGACATTCGGATGCCACAATCGATCATCTGACTCAGTTTGTTCAGGCCGGCGGGGGATGGCATACGTTTGTCAATTTGTGCGAGCATCCATTACCACAAATTTTCGGGGTTCAGCAGGATCCGTTAGGGCCTGACGCTGAATTGCGTATCCTTTTTGAAAATGCCGAGCATCCGCTGGCGGCGCGCTTACCGGATGCCGTTTATTTGAAAGGTCGCTATCAGGCGCTTCGCAAAACGGCAGGCAAGGTGACCTGCACCACGTTGCAGGCCTATTCCGATCCTGCCTTGCAACGAATTCTATACCGACTGCTGTTGCAGCTCGCCGGCCACCGGATGAGGGGCAATCCTATGGGAATTGGGATATTGGGGTATGCGCCCTCTGTCGGCCGTATCCACGGTCTAGGCGCCGAAACGACGCCGGGTTTAGCCTTGCGTGCTGTTTGTGATCTGAATCCGACTCAACGCGATCAGGCACGCAATGATTTCCCGGGCGTCAGGGTTTATGAATCAGTCGAGGAATTCGCCGACGCAGCGGATATGGACCTCGTGATCGTGGCGACCCCGCCCGATACCCATACGCCGTTGTGTCTGCAAGTGATGCGCTTCGGCAAACATGTGGTCTGCGAAAAACCTCTGGCTTTGAACTGCCGGGAAACCGACGCCTTGAAGGAAATGGCAGCGCAACACGGTGTTCATTTGAGCTGTCATCAAAACCGCCGCTGGGATCCCGACTATTTAGCGATTAAACAGAGCCTGGCCGATGGGTTGATCGGAGATTTATTTTATATAGAATCGTTTGTCGGTGGATTTGATCATCCCTGCGGCTACTGGCATTCACACACGTCGGTTTCAGGTGGGACGTCTTACGACTGGGGAGCCCATTATTTAGACTGGATGGTTAGTTTGATGCCGGAGCGGGTGGAAGCGGTCGTTGGAACCCGGCACAAGCGCGTCTGGCAAGATGTAACCAACGCCGATCAGGAGCGAATTCAGGTTCGGTTTGCCGGCGGAAAGGAAGCCGAGTTCATGCATTCCGATATCGCGGCTGCACGCAAACCCAAATGGTTTCTGCTTGGTACCGAAGGCGCCATTGTCGGAAATTGGCGTGATGTGACTTCCCATGAATTCGATCCTGATTTTTATTATCAGTGCCATAACATTCCCGCCACCGAAATGGTGCCGGACTTGACGATATTCCGTCGCCATCGAACCGGTGACGTCATCCGCATCAAGCCGGCAATTCCCGATCGAGGTCGCTATCGGTTTCACAGCAATCTGGCCGATCACCTATTGTTGGGTGAACCGATTGCCGCCCCCCTGGGCGACTCGGTCAAGGTGGTCGCAATTCTGGAAGCTGCCGCCCGATCGATGGAACATGGGGGTACCGTGGAGGTGGTAAATGACAGATCGGATTAGATGGGGAATCCTCGGTAATGCAACGATTGCACGCAAGTGTGTCATTGGCGCTATTCAAAAATCCCGCAATGGTCTGGTCCATGCCCTTGGGACACGGTCACCGGCTGACGCTGCAGCGGTCGCGGCTAAAAACGGTATTAGAAATGTGTATGAAAGCTATGATGCCGTCCTGGCCGATCCTGCTGTCGATGCCGTCTACGTGCCGCTTCCGAATCATATGCATCTTCCCTGGACGTTACAGGCCTTGTCGGCCGGCAAGCACGTGTTGTGTGAAAAACCGCTGGCCTGCAATGTCCGCGAGGCCCACAAGATGGCGGCGCAGGCCAGAGAGTCCGGTTTATTGCTGATGGAAGCGTTTATGTATCGTTTTCATCCCCGCAGCCGGCGCATAAAGCAAATCGTGGATCAAGGCGCCATTGGCAAACCCTGCCTGGTGCGATCGGCATTTTGCTTTCACATGGATGACGATATTTTGCAAAGCGGCGGCAATGTGCGTCTGAAGCCGGAAATGGGAGGAGGTGCCCTGCTGGATGTCGGCTGCTACAGTGTGAGTGTTGCGCGATGGCTTCTGGGCGCCGAACCCACCGCAGTTCAGGCACAGGCCGTTTATCATCCTGACGGCGTCGATATACATTTGGTCGGTACGCTGCGGTTTGGGCAAGAAAAATTGGCGGTCTTGGAGGCTAGTTTTATTTCGGCTTTGCAACAAACCTATACCGTCGTCGGAAGTGACGGTGCCATAGACCTTCCTCAAAATGCGTTCATCCCCTGGGAAAAGAATGCCCACTATACCCTGCGCAAAAAAGATGAGGAGGTCGGGGAAGAACACGTCATAACGGGAGCGGACGAATACCAGTTGATGGTCGAACATTTTTCAGACGCGGTACTCGGCCGCACAGAGCTGGACTATACGCCTGATGACAGCATCGCCAATATGCGCACGCTGGATGGGTTGTCGCAAGCCGCGAAAACCGGCAATACGGTGAATTTTGGATCCCAAAAAACCCTTGAACCCTGAAATTCTGAACCTGTGAACACTTACGAAACGTCATACACAGTTGAATCTGAGAGCTGGGACAATGTTTTCGCACACTGGCAGCAAACCGATGGTTTTTTAAGGTGGAATTGCCTATTTGTATTGCCTGTCTGGTTGAAGACCTGGTGGGATAGCTTTGGTCGCAGTGATGCGCTTTATCTGTTGTCTATTCGCCATGAGGGCCGCGCCATCGGAATTGCACCGCTTCAGAGAAGAGGCAATACGGTCCGGCTCATTGGAGACGAGAATGTGTGCGATCATTTGGACTTTATCGTCGCCCCGCAGACATCTGCGACATTTTATCGTATCCTGCTGAAACATTTAAAACAAGATGGTGTCAACCGGCTGGAACTGGAGCCGGTTCGCCCGGATTCGTCGGTCATGACCCAGTTATTACCGGTGGCTGAGAATATCGGCTGCAAGATTTCGAATGCGGCTGCAGACATCTCGTATGAGCTGTCATTGCCGGACAGCTGGGAAGACTATCTCACCATGTTAAGCGCCAAAGAACGCCATGAAATCAGACGCAAACTGCGGCGCTTGTACGAGGCCGGCCAAATTAGCTACCGGCTGGTCGATAATGATTTTTCGGTGAAAAACGAAATGGAAGCATTTCTCGAATTGTTCAGATCCAATCGATCCGATAAAGCTGAGTTTATGAACGATCGGATGGTTTCGTTTTTCAGGGGGTTGTCAGAAGCTCTGAATCAGGCACAGATTTTAAAGCTTTTCTTCCTCGATCTCGACGAAAGACCGGTCGCCGCGACCCTGTGTTTTAATTATCAATCGACGATGTATCTTTACAATAACGGTTATGATAAGCGTTTCGGTTCGTTGAGCGTGGGGTTGCTCGGCAAAGTGCTCAGTATTAAAGAAAGCATTCAATCCGGCCAAAAAACCTACGATTTTCTGAAAGGTGCGGAAGGGTATAAACGGCGTTTGGGGGGTCAACCGATTCAGCTTTACCGATACCGGATCGAGTTAAGGTAACATCCAATTGAAAGACATTTCAAGTAAATCAAGCGAGGATGCAACGGTGGATAAAAAACAGTTGAAAATTGCAATGCTCAGCATCCATTCCAACCCCATCGGAGAATTGGGAACGAATGACACCGGCGGCATGAGCGTTTATATCCGGGAACTTGCCCGTGAACTTGGAAGACGCGGTCATTGGATCGATATTTACACCCGCCTCCGCAATGGCCGGCATCAACCGGTCATCGATCTTTTTGAGAATGTGCGTTTGGTTCATATCGGCATCCCGAATAACGGTAATCTCTCCAGATTGGCGCTTTATCCATATTTACCCGATTTTTTTAAATCGATGGAGGATTTCAGATTCCATGAAGGCATCGAGTATGATCTTATCCACAGTCATTACTGGTTGTCCGGCCGATTGGGGAGTTGGGCACAGGAGCACTGGGACCGGCCGCATATGGTCATGTTTCATACTCTCGGTGAAGTCAAAAACCGAACGGCCGTGGGCCGGCCGGAGCCCGAACTTCGCATCGCCGCCGAAAAGGAACTCGCGAAAACCTGCCATCGCATTTTGGCCCCAACCGAACAGGAGAAGGACAGTCTGGTACGCTATTATGGCGTTTGCGGGGAGAAAATCGGCGTCGTGCCGTGCGGTGTCAACCTGGATCTTTTCCAACCTCAGGAAAAACTGGCGACTCGCAAGCAGTTGGGTTTTGACCAGGATGATATTATCCTGCTTTATGTCGGCCGGTTCGAGCCTTTAAAGGGCATAGACAGGCTTTTGGAGGCAATACCTCATCTCAAGAACCATCAGCGGATTCGATTGGTCCTCGTCGGCGGCGATGGTGATGAAGCCCCCGAGTCACAATTCCTGCAGCAAAAGGTCATTGATTTGGGAATTGAAGATAAGGTCTTGTTTGCAGGACGAATTGAGCAAAAGTATTTGCCGCCATATTATAATTCGGCTGATGTTTTGGTCATCTCATCCCACTATGAAAGTTTCGGCCTGGTTGGACTGGAAGCTTTGGCCTGTGGCCGGCCGGTGGTCTCCACCCCTGTGGGAGCGATGAAACATCTGATACAGCAGAGTCAGGCAGGACATGTCGTCAACGATACGCTACCCCGCTCCCTGGCCAAGGGAATTCAGTCGATTATCACCAATTCTGCACCGCAGCTGGCTGACGAGATTCGTGAATCCGTCCTGGCTTACAGCTGGTCCAATGTTGCCGCAGCGATGCTCAGGGAATATGAAACGACAATACGGCACCAGTCTTTTGCAAATGATCAAATAGTGTCTGCTCAAGCGTCGTGCGGATGATCGTGAACTGGGTGATGAAAATCAGGCTAATTATGGCTTTTAGCTCGTGCAATTTTTAATATGTTATATCAAAAAGTTGGGACAATCTAAGATGTTGGATTGCGGATTTGTTGTATCGCTTTGCTCTGTCTTTTTTTATCAAGATGATCCGCCGGCTTCCGGCTTATAGGGCCTACAGCTCGGAGAGAGGCGGACCTTAAATCCAAAATTTAAAATTTATTAGACAGTCTTTTTTTGCGAAAATTCGGAGTCAGGAGGATGTCTGTGACACAGACCTGTGATGTGATGATTCTTGCCGCGCACCCGGATGACGCCGAATTCGGTGCCGCC
>CAMYLH010000228.1 GCA_947259065.1 uncultured Desulfobacterales bacterium | reverse complement strand
ATATGAAGGTTAAAATCCGGAAAATCAATGAGGATAAGAATATCGGGTCTTACGCTTTTTAACAGGTTTTTAATCGTTGCCATGCCCTTTAAGATGGCGGGAATTTTAGCAAACACTTCTGTGATTCCCACAACCGTCAGTTCCGAGGCTTCCATCACGATACGCACACCGGCCTGCCTGAGAGCATCTCCGCCCATACCGCAAAAAAACAGTGCCGGATATTTTTTTTGCATGGCCGATACCAGTTTGGCACCGTGCTGATCGCCGGAAGCCTCGCCGGCTAAAATTACCACACAGAATTGATTTTTACCCACTATCACCTTCGTTTAGATCTTTTAGGGCGGACTTAGGGGTCATGCCCCAATTGGCAGGCCGGAATAATGACGAAAATTAGCTAAATCTTTTAATGATATAAAATTAATTAAGATATTGGTATTATTATAATTTTATATAAATAAATAGAGTGGGACGATTCCCTATTCTTGTCCGCCGTTACCTTGGCGGGTTAGGTGCTCATTTATGATTGCCGCTACGATGGGATAGAAGTCCCGAGACGCCCAATGGCCGCATTAATTTGACCCATTATACTCAGGGCGACTTCCAGGGCTTTTCGCCCCGCATAGCCTGAAACCACCGGGGTGTTTCGGGCGCAGACGGTTTCTATGAAGGATGCCAGTTCATCTTCGAGCGCATCGGCCTCAGAAAATGATAGCTGCCGAATATCCATTCCGGGTATCACACCATCGCCATGATTTTCGTCCCGCCGAATGATGGTGATCTCACGGCCGGCAAAATCCACGGATACATAGGTATCTTTCTGGAACAATCTGATTTTTCTTTGATTCTTGATTGATATTCGGCTGGCGGTTACGTTGGCCACGCATCCGCTTTCAAATTCCAGACGCACATTGGCAATATCGGCATGTTCGCAAATAACCGGAACACCCGCGGCGTGGATACTCTTGATATCGGATTTGACCACGTTCATAATAATATCAATATCATGGATCATAAGATCAAGCACCACACTGACATCGGTGCTGCGGTCTTTAAAAATACTCAACCGGTGGGCTTCAATAAACATCGGGTTGTGAACAATTTCCTTGAGTGCAATCACGGCCGGATTAAACCGCTCCAGGTGGCCAATCTGCAGAATCCGTCGATTTGATTCTGCAATTCTTATCAGTTCATCGGCCTGTTTGAGACTGGTCGTCATAGGTTTTTCTATCAACACATCCACATCATGATTGAGAAATGCGGCGCCCACCGAAAAATGCGCCTCTGTCGGTACGACGACGCTGACGGCATCAACATTTCCAAACAGATCCCGGTAATCGGTCAAGGCGCATGTTCCCACGGCGGCGGCGACAGTCTCTGCCCGGGATTTATCAATGTCAACCACCCCGACCAGCTGAATGTCCTCCATGCGGGAATACTTCTCAGCATGATGTTTGCCAAGATAGCCAACCCCGATCACCGCCACACGGATTTTCTTCATAAGAGGCCAGTTCCAGTCTCGATTTAAAACAACAAAGGGGAACTGCCGCTCCCCTATAAAAGGTGTCAGGTGTCAGTGTTCAGCCCAGCCGCTGGCCGTCGCTACGACCTGTTTGATCATTAAGAAACCGTGTAATTATGGCGTAGTTTCATATAGGTGCCAGGAAGGCGAGTCGTTAAGTCCTGAACACTGAAACCTGAAACCTTTAGTTCACCGGGTGATGCCCCGTTGGGAGGATTTAATGAAATTAATGAAATTAATCACTTCCGGTAAATGATCCACTTCGGCCTGGGCTCTTTCAATGGCTTCATTGAGTGTGATCCCGATTCGGAAAAATATGCGGTAAACTTTTTTTAAAGCGTTTACGGTGGTCTCGGGAAAGCCATGACGCTTGAGCCCCACCCGGTTGAGGCCATAAAGTTTTGCCCGATCACCGGCGGCAATCACATAGGGAGGGATGTCTTTAGGGACAGCTGATTTTCCACCGATATAGGCGTACTCACCTATTCTAACAAACTGGTGAATAGCCACCAATCCCCCAACAGTTACATAATCCCCGATGCTGATGTGACCGGCCAGGGTCGCATTGTTGGCCAGAATCACTTTGTGGCCCGTCTGGCAGTCATGTGCCACATGGCAGTAGGCCATAAGCAGATTTTCTTCACCAATTTCAGTCACCCCACTGCCGAATTCTGTCCCCCGGTTAATGGTTGCAAATTCACGCACCACCGTGCCGCGCCCAATTTTAACGTAGGTCTTTTCACCCTTGAACTTGATGGCCTGGGGCTCGGCCCCCACTGATGCGTACTGAAATATATGGCAATCCGGTCCAATGGACACATAGGGATCTACAATAACATGGGGTCCAATGACCGTCCCCGAACCTATCGAAACATTGTGTGCAATAATCGAGTAGGGACCGTTAGTGTCGTTGACATCAAATTCTGCTTTGGAATCCACGATCGCTGTCGGATGGATCATTTTCTCTCTCCAAATGAAGCCATCAATTCAAATGAAGCCATCAATTCCGCTTCTGCAACCAATTGGTTGTCAACGGTGGCAGCCCCGGACATTTTGGCAGCCTTTGATCGGAATTTTATCATTTTGGCTTCGAATATGATCTGATCGCCGGGTAAAACCGGTTTGCGAAATCGAACTTTATCCATGGCCATGAAATAAATCAGCCGATTACGTTGTTCGACAGACCCGGTTAAGTGGGCAAGGATTCCGCCTGCCTGGGCCATGGCTTCAATGATGAGGACTCCCGGCATAATCGGTTTTCCTGGAAAGTGTCCCTGAAAAAAGGGCTCATTGATGGTCACATTTTTCAGAGCTGTTATCTTGTCTCCGGGCACCACCTCGATGATACGATCAATTAGTAAAAACGGATAGCGGTGAGCCAGCAATTCCATTATTCCCTGAATGTCATAGATTGATTCCATGTTTCAATCCAATTTTTGTTCAAGCATTTTCAAGCGCTTTTCCAATCCCGAGAGCCTCTTGCTTAATTCCGGCAACTTCGGAATAAGACGCTGGACACGAAGCCATAATCTATGGGGCATCTGCGGAATTCCGGAAGATACAATCTGGCCGTCGGGCACCGACTTTCCCACGCCGGTCTGGGGACCGACAGTAGCGCCATTGCCGATGGTCAGGTGCCCGGCGATGCCAGCCTGTCCGGCCAGAACGGCGTTTTTACCGATAGTGACGCTACCGGAGATGCCGACCTGAGCAACCACAACGGTGTTCTCGCCGACGATAACATTGTGCGCGACATGCACCAGATTGTCGGTCTTAACCCCCCGGCCGATACGGGTTTTGCCGAAAGTCGCCCTGTCAATGGTGTTATTGGCCCCAATTTCAACATCGTCATCGATCTGAACGATGCCCGTGTGAGGAATTTTGTGATAGCACTTGCCGTCGGGCGCATAACCAAAGCCGTCACTGCCAATGACCGAACCGGAATGAATGATCACGCGATCGCCGATGGCGCAGCGCTCCAGAATGGTCACATTGGGGTGGATGGTGACATCATTGCCGATAATCGTATGATTGCCAATGACAACTCCCGGTTGAAGCCAGACCTGATCTCCGATGGTAACATGATCACCGATGACCGCCAAGGGGCCGATGGTAACATTTTGGCCGCTTTTAAATTCTTTTCCGATGACAGCGCTGGGGTGTATCGCGCTTCGTGGTTGTGCCGGCGGATGGAAATATTGCATCACCTTTGCGAACGCTACCAGGGGATTGTCGACCTGAACGAAATTGTGGTCCTTGTCGCTGATATCCCGTGAGACAAGGATAGCCGCGGCATTACAGTCTGCGATCTTTTTCAGGAACTTAGCGCTGCCGGCCACGGTAATTTCATTCGCACCGGCCAGTTCAAAGGGGGCCGCGTCGCCAATCATTCTATCTGAATCGCCGATGACATGGCCCTGCACCAGTCTGGCGATTTTGGACAGGGGAACCTTCATATTACTTACTGTCTTCGCTGCTTAATTTATTTTTTCTTTTTGGTGAACGTTTTGTTGAGCTTCCCGATAACCTTATCCGTGACTTCGATGGAGTTGGGCGAGTACATGACGCCAAATTTATTGATAATAAGAAGATACCCTTCTTTTTTCCCGATTTCCGTAACAATCTCATCGATATCGGTTTTTAGCCGGTTCATTAATTTAGCTTCAAGTTTTTGCAAATCCGATCGGTATTTTTTTTGAAGGGATTTAAAATCATTTATCTTAATTCGGGATTCGCGTTCTTTTTCCTCTCGCATCTCTTTGCCCATCACCATAGACTCGCGTTCAAGGCGTTTTCTGATATTTTCAATTTCGGCGCCTTTTTTCTTCAGGTCCGCCTCCATTTTATCCTTCTGTTTTAAAAGTTCAGCCTGGATGGACTTTCCGGCGGCGGAGGTCCCAAGGATTTTTTCCAAATCGATAACGCCGATTTTGGCGACATCGGCGGCAAATGTCATATTGCTAAAAAAAACAAGAATGAATGTCGCTATGAACCAAACAGATTTGAGATCTCTCATTTTATCCCCCTTCATCGTTCAATAACTACCCTATCCTATGCATTGAATGGTTCGTCGGCTGCGTTTGCGAACCCAGTGAGCTATATAGCCTATTATCGAGAAAATAGCACGCAATATAAAAACGAGCATCTAATTGTACTGCAAAATGCAGCATTGGGGATTGCTCAGCGTACGGTCCTTGACCGTGTCGTTTAAAACGAAGTTGCCATAGAAAATTCCCAATTCCCGGAACCACTGTCCGTGGGTTTCGGATCCAGGATCCAGCCATACTCCAGTCTGATCGGTCCCATGGGTGATTGCCAGCGGATCCCGAGCCCGGCGCTTTCTCGCAAATCGTTTAGTTCGAGCTTTTGACCCTCTTTTTTGATATTTCCGGTGTCAAAGAAAGTAACCCCGTAAACACCGGCCTCTTTCACCAAAGGAAATCGAATCTCGGCATTAAACTGCACAAATTTATTACCGCCGACTTCGGAACCATTTTCATCCCGCGGACTCAGGTCATCGCGCTCAAATCCCCTCAGCGCATCCATGCCGACCATATAAAACTTTTCATAGTCTGGCAGGATTTTGTCCTTCAGTTTTCTGATGTAACCGGCCTTGGCATGCAGTACACCGATGAATTGCCAAACCAGCGGATAATACCAGCTGGTTTCAGCGATGTATTTGGTAAAACCAACATTTCCGCCCAGTCCGGCAAATTCAACTTCTACTTCATGGGCGGATCCTTCGGTCGGGTGAAAAAGCTGATCTTTGGAATCGTATCTTATCAGCGCGATGATACTGCTCTTGATATTTTCGCCGGCATCTCTTTTAATCTCGTCGGCAGCATCGTCACTCACATTTTTTATATCTGCAATATCGTAGTTATAGGAAAGATATCCCCGGGTATAATCGATTAAGGGATATCCGAAACGCAGCTTTCCGCCAATACTGTCTCTGTCGTACTCGGTAAACCGATAGTTCCAGTTGTAGACGTCTGCCCCGGCGGATAAAGGGATATCAAACAACCATGGTTCTGTAAAACTCAATGTATACCGGGTTGTCTTGGACCCCAGCTGAGCTTTAAACGAGAGCGTCTGAGAACGCCCAAATAGGTTTCTTTCAGCAACAGAGCCGGTCAAAAAAAGGTTTTCCACGTTCCCGTACCCAGCGCCGAAACTAAACGCCCCGGTGCTTTTTTCGGTGACGTCGACGCGCAGCCGCATTTTGTCATCAGCACTGCCTTTGGCGGTATTTATCTTTATGTCTTCAAAAAAATCCAGTCGATATAAATTTCGCACGCTGCGTTTTAGCCGTTGGCCGCCGTATAACTCCTGTTCATAAACCTGCAACTCCCGGCGAATCACCTTGTCCCGGGTTTTGGTATTGCCGCTGATAGTGATTTCTTCAAAATAAACCTGCTTACCCTTGTCAATGTCAAAAATAATATTGACGACTAAATTTTCGGTATCCTGGTCGATGCGTGGTGAAATGTCCACGTAGGCATAGCCTTCATCCGCATATATATCCGTCAAGGTGATGACATCAATGCGTAAGGTGTCTCGATTGTAATATTCTTCCTCGGTAATCTTAAGCCTTTCAAGCAGCTGCTCCTGGGGGATAATTAAATCCCCGGCCATGGTTACCTCACCGACTTTGAACTGGGATCCCTCATCAACGCGAATGGTGATGACAATGCCGTCTTCTTCGAATTTTACCTGCGGTTCTCCAACTCTGGCCTGGACGTAACCGTTGTTGTGGTAAAAAGCAGTCAGTTTAGCTGCGTCCTGACTCAAATTTTCCTGATTGAGATCACCGGCCTCGGTAAACCAGGATAAAAGCCCTTTTTCCGATGTTCCCATCAATCCTTTCAGTTTCCTGTCGGAATATGCACTGTTCCCCACAAAAGTGATTTTCTGTATTTGAGACTTCTTCCCCTCTACGATTTCGTATTCAATGTCGGTCTGAAAGTCCTCTCGCGTGTAAACATTGAAACTGACCTTAACATTGTAGTAATTTTTTTCTTTATAAAGCTCCTCAATCCGTCGCAAGTCACTTTGGAGGGTATTGGTGTTGAGTATAGATCCTTTTCGGATTGTGAGAACTTCCTTGATTTCATCATCGTCAAAAACCCAGGTATTGCCTTTTATGAGGATATTCCGAACGGTAGGTTTTTCCGATATCCTGAATGTGATCGTTTTACCTCCGATTACGTCTTGAGCTTCTACCCGAATGTCGTCAAAGTAGCCCATTTTATAGACGGCTTTTAACTCGTCGGATATATTCTTTAAATTGTATAGATCCCCCCCTTTGATTTTGATAACCCTTCTAATGGCATCCTCTTCGATACGATTATTGCCGCTGATCAGAACCTGTACAATTTTCTGTCGCTTAAAGAGCATTAAACCGAGCTCCTGCACCAATTTATTCACGGAACCGGGCAGGTTCTCGACGCCTTCCCCGACCACTGAAAACGCGTAAGGTTCTTTGTCATCTTCAACTGCAAGCAATTTGGCGTCCAGACTGAAATTTTGGCCGAACAGGGTCAGACTCCCCCAGACAACATAATCGACACCGGTTTGAGCGCCGAGATTACGAATTTCGGCAGTACTTGCAGCGAGCTTTTTCCAGGAAGAAATAGACATTGTGTCTAAGATAAGTACATTGGCCCCTTCCTGCTCAAGCTGGGTTTGAATGGCTTGCGGAATTTGCTGCTGTAAATATGATAAATCATCCTGGGCATTTATTTCAAAAGGCATGATAACGACGCTGGTGGGTTGCTGGGCATAGGCATTCTCAGCTAAAAGGCACATAAACACAAAAAGGATCAGACATGCACGGTAGATCATAACATC